>URSX01000016.1 GCA_900550615.1 uncultured Eubacteriales bacterium | reverse complement strand
GCAGCAGGGGGGCGGTGGAGCGGGTCGTCGAGGACGCCGACCCCTACGGAGCGCAGCAAAGGGGCGGTGGAGCAGGTCGTCGAGGACGCCGACCCCTACGGAGCGCAGCAAAGGGGCGGTGGAGCGGGTCGTCGAGGACGCCGGCCCCTACGGATGCATGATAAGAGGGCGTGTGCGTTGGGGGGCGCAAAAAGGGACCGCGTAAGCGGTCCCTGAAAATCTGAAGGTCAGGATGATCGGCTCTGCTATTGCTGGACATCCTCCCGCACACCGGCGGCAGCGGGCACGGCGTCCAGCTCCTTTATCCAGCAGCGGCGGCGCTTGTGCTGCTCCAAAGGGAAGTGCTGCCACTGGGTCTGCACCTTTTCATTTTCTTCCAGCATGGGGCCGGTCTCCGCGTAGCGGATGCCCATTTTCTGGCAGCCCTGCATCACTTCGCTCAAAATAATGGCGTTGACACCCTTGCCCTGCAGATCCGGCCGCACGGCAATGAGCAGCAGGTCAATGGTGTCGTTTTTCCGGAAGGCATGGAGCACCCGGACCCAGCCTGTGGGCAGCAGTCGGCCCCGGCTTTTTTTCAGCGCCTCGGCAATGCTGGGGGCACTGACACCAAAGGCTACCAGCTCATTCTGCTCGTTCATCACGAAGCAGGTGAGCTTGGGATTGATGAGGGGGGCAAACTTCATGCTGTACTTCTTGATCTGCTCCGGGGACAGCTCCACGGTGCCGTAAAGGGGGGCGTAGGCCTCGTTCACCAGATGGAAAAAGGGCTTGAGCAGGGGGAAATATTCCAGCCGGGTATGCACCTTCAGCGTGTGCAGCTTCTGCCGGCGCATCACATAGTCCGACAGCTTTTTCCACCGGGCGGTGGTGCTTTCATCCTGGGGGGCGGAGATGAGATTTTCCACCCAGTCCACATCCTTCACATAGCCAAGAGCCGCCATATGCTGCATATAGTAGGGATGGTTATAATATGTAAAGAAGCAGCCGCGGCGGTCAAATCCCTCCACCAGCATGCCCTCCCGGTCCATATCCGTGAAGCCCAGAGGGCCGTGGACGGCAGTGCAGCCCAGCTCCCGGGCCCAGTTCTCCACCGTTTCAAAAAGGGCGGCGGATACCTCCGGATCGTCGATGAAATCCACCTGGGTGAAGCGCAGGCGATTGGTGCCCCACTTATCATTGGATTTCCGGCTCAGAATGGCGCCGATGCGCCCCACGATCTCTTCTCCGCGCATGGCCAGCCAGCAGCGGGCCTCGCAGTAGGAAAAGGCGGGGTTCTTATTCCTGTCCCAATCATCCATATCATCGCTGTAGGTGGCGGGGACGAACTGGGGCACATCTTTATATAATTGATTCGGGAAGTCCACAAACCGGCGCAGCTGGCGGTGAGTGGTTACTTCTACGATGGAAACCATGGGTAATATCCTCCTGTTCTCGTGGGTGGGCGGAGACTGCCGCCCTGCAGCATGTTCCATTCTAACCTTATGGGGAGAAAATAGCAAGTGACAATTTGTTAAGGAGACGGGAAAGATGTCCGGCAGCAAAAAAACGGAAAAATTTCTAAAAAAGGGCTTTCGCCAGGGGAAATTTTTTGGTATAATCAATAGTAGAAAACTATCTGCGTGTAGATATATCTGCGAGAGGATCACAAGGAGGCATTCATATGGTCAAAATCGGTATCATTGGCTGCGGTAAGATCGCCCAGACCCGGCACCTGCCGGAGTATGCCACCAATCCCCATGCCAAGCTGGTGGGCTACTATGACAAGATCGACTCCCGCGCCGCCCAGATGGCGGAAAAATACGGCGGGAAGGTATATGACAGCTACTATGAGCTGCTGAACGACCCGGAGATCGACGCTGTGTCCGTGTGCGTGGAGAACCGCAACCACGCCGAGATCACCAATGCGGCCCTGTACGCGGGCAAGCATGTGCTGGTGGAAAAGCCCATGGCTGTGACGCTGGCGGAGTGCGAGTCCATGGTGGCGGCGGCAGAGTTCAACGGCAAGCACCTGATGGTGGGCCACAATATGCGCTTTGACCCGGTGCACCGCCGGGCCAAGGAGCTGATCGAGAGCGGCATCATCGGAGACATCATCACCTTCCGCACCACCATCGGCAACGCCGGGCCCGAGGGCTGGTCCCCGGATCGGGACGCCTGGTTCTTCGACAAGGACAAGGCCGCTATGGGCGCTCTCAGCGACCTGGGCATCCATAAGCTGGATCTGCTGCAGTATCTCACCGGACAGACGGTCATCGAAACCACCGCCAAGGTGATGACCCTCAACAAGCACGACGACCACGGCCATCTCATCGGCGTGGACGACAATGCCCTGTGTATCCTGCGGATGAACGGCGGCGCCGTGGGTACCATGGCCGCCAGCTGGACGGTATACGGCAAGGAGTGCAACTCCACCTGCCTGTACGGCACCAAGGGCATTATGCTCATTTACAGTGATCCCGGTGCCCCCATTGTGGTTCGGGATATGAGCAATACATCCACCGCCTACAGCTTCGAGCCCACCACCCGCAGCGGCGTCATCGATGAGTTCGTGGATGCGCTGGAGCACGACCGGGATCCGGAGGTCAGCGGAAAGAAGGCGCTGACCATCATGCGCACCATCTTCGGCAGTATCAAGTCCTCGGACATCAGCCGCACGGTGGCAGTGAACAGCACGTTCGTATCCCATCTGTAAGATATTGATATGCTGAAAGGAGCGGCCGCGGCCGCTCCTTTTTGTATGCGCGTCTTGAGGTGACTGCGGCATGGATCCTGATAAAATTTCGCGGGGGGAGGCATTTTTACAGATGTCTTCCCTTTTGGGCAGATTGGTGCTATAATCGGGAAAAACAGTAGCAAGGAGCTAATTCCATGAAAAAATATGCAGTAATTCTGGCTGCGGTGCTTCTGCTGGCATGCACCGCCTGCGCCAAGAAAACGCAGCCCCAGCCTGACACACTGGACGAGACGGGTCTGGTTTCCACCGAGACACAGGAGCTGATCTACAAAAACAGCGCCTACACCCTGCGCTTTAACAAAAATGAAAAGGACCAGTGGCAGTGGAAGGACGACACGACCCTGCCACTGAATCAGACCCTGATGCAGCAGCTGCTGGATCAGGTCAGCGGGCTGAGCGCCCTGACACCGCTGAAAAATCCCGGCGACATTACAGGCTATGATCTGGACGCGCCGGACCGCACACTGGAGATCAAAAACAGTGACGGCTCCGGCCTGTCACTGCAGATCGGCGCGGCGGCCCAGGGCGGCGGATACTACATGTGCCGGGACGGGGACACCGGCAAGATCTATGTGGCGCCGGATGACCTGGTGCGGCTCATGGATCGGAACATCTACGAATTGGTGGATATTCCGGTGCTGCCGGTTCTGCCGGCGGAGAAGCTGGTGCAGATCCGGGTGCAGGGCGGCGGCGCAGATAGCACCGCCGTGCGCGGCGAGAGCGAAAGCTGGCTGCTGGAGGGCAAGGACGTATCGGAGCAGATGGCGAAGATCACGGCTCTGCTGGCGAAGGGCGTGAAGCTGGAGTCCTGCGTGGACTACAACCCCAGCTCCGGCGCGCTGCCCATCTGCGGCCTGACGGATCCGGCGGTGACGGCCACGGTCAGCTACCGCACGGACAGCGGCAGCACGGATAGCTTTACCATCAAAATCGGCCTGGCCTATGGGGACGGGTATTTTGCCATGTACAATGATGTGCCGGCCATCTTCAAGGTGTCCGGGGAGACGGCCCAGACACTGAGGGATCTGCTGAGTCTGGGCACCGCATGACCCTGCATAAACGAAATGCAAACCGGGAGGGTGGATCGACCGCTCTCCCGGTTTGAGGCTGTGAGGCTTTTTTACATGCTGTTTTAATATTCCTTAAAGCATTGCACGGTATCATACCGCCTATAGGCCGGGGCTTGTCCCGGGAGAGTTTTCGGTATACAATAGAGAAAAATAACAGAAAAAACGAGCGGGAGGCGGAGAACATGCGGATCCTTGTGGTGGAGGACGAAAAACGGCTGGCGCAGAATCTGCAGGAGCTGCTGCGCCGGGAGGGGTACACGGTGGATGTGAGCTATGACGGCGTTTCCGGGCTGGACAATGCCCTGTCGGGGATCTACGACCTGCTGGTGCTGGACGTGATGCTGCCGGGGCTGGACGGCTTCGCCGTGCTGGAGCGGCTGCGGGCAAGCGGCAGCGATCTGCCGGTGCTGATGCTCACCGCCCGGGGCGAGCTGAGCGACCGGGTGCGGGGGCTGGATCAGGGAGCGGATTACTACCTGACAAAGCCCTTCCAGACGCCGGAGCTGCTGGCCTGTGCACGCCGCCTGCTGCGGCGGCACAACGGGGAGAGCGGAGCGGACGACTCCATTCGCTGGGGCGACCTGGTTCTGCAGCCGGGGACCTTTCAGGTAAGCTGCGGGGAGCGCAGCGCCCGGCTCAGCCGCAAGGAGTTTGACCTGCTGGAGATGCTCATGCGCAACGGCGGGCAGATCCTGTCCAAGGAGCAGCTGCTGCTCAAGGCATGGGGCTACGACTCCAATGCGGAGGACAACAATGTGGAGGTGTATATCTCCTTCCTGCGGCGCAAGCTGGAGCTGGTACACTCCCGCATGCGGATCCGCACGGTGCGCCTGGTGGGCTACTGCCTGGAGGAGAAGGAATGATACGAAAATTACGGCTGAAGATCGTTGGCATCAGTGTGGTGACGGTGGCGGCGGTGCTGATATGCGCGCTGGTGGTGCTGACCCTGTCCACCAGAAGCCAGATGAGCCAGGGCAGCGAGGCGCGGCTGTACGCGGCCCTGGAGGGAAAACTGGATAGAAGTGAGCTGCCCGGCAGCAGCGGTCTGCCCTGCTTTGTGGCGGAGGTATATTCCGGCGGGACTCTCCGCCTCTCCGGCAGCAGCTACTACAACCTGGAAAATCAGGAGCTGGTGACGGAGATCGTCCAGACGGCCCTGGAGCAGGATAGCGACAGCGGCGTGCTGAAGGACTACTCGCTGCGGTATCTGCGCCGGGTGGGGGCCTTATCGGTGCGCATTGCCTTCACGGACTGCTCTGTGGAGCAGGCCACCGTGCGCAGCCTGCTGCTGCGCAGCGTCCTGATCGCACTGGCGGCGCTGGTGATCCTGACGGGGCTGAGCTACTGGTTGGCAGGCTTCGCGGTGCGGCCGGTGCGGCGGGCCTGGCAGGAGCAGAAGCAGTTTATCTCCGATGCGTCCCACGAGCTGAAAACGCCGCTGACGGTGATCCTGTCCTCCTCGGAGCTGGCGGCGGAGGAGAGAGATCCGGAGAAGACCCAACGGTATGTGGAGGGGATCCACGCCGAATCCCTGCGGATGAAGGGGCTGGTGGAGGATATGCTGACCCTGGCCAGGACGGAGAACGGGACGAATCAGGTGCAAAGCGCCGTGGATCTGTCGGACACGGTGCTGGAGAGCGTACTGGCCTTTGAACCGGTGGCCTTTGAAAGTGGCCGAGAGCTGAGCTATGACATCCAGCCGGGGCTGGAAACACAGGGCGTGGCCGTGCAGCTGCGCCGCTTGGCGGACATTCTGCTGGACAACGCCGTGAAGTACGCGGCGGCGGGGACATCCATCCGCCTGCTGCTGCGGCGGGAGGGACGAAACGCCCTGCTGCAGGTGGAAAACCGGGGCGAGACCATCCCGGCGGAGAAGATCACGCACCTGTTCGACCGGTTTTATCGGGCGGATGAATCCCGCGCCGGCGGAGAGGGGTTCGGCCTGGGGCTGGCCATTGCGCAGAATATTGCAAAGAATCACGGCGGCAGCATCGGCTGTACCCGTGAGGACGGCGTGACGAGATTCACCGTGACGCTGCCCCTGCCAAAAGCAATCTGAGGAAAAGAGGCAAAGAGAAATGATCGATTTGTTGATTCGGGGCGGCACCGTGGTGGACGGCACCGGAAAGGCGCCCTATGCCGCCGACGTGGCGGTGGAGAACGGGAAAATCGTGGAGGTGGGCGACCTGCCCGGGGCTCACGCCCGGCGGGTCATCAGCGCCCAGGGGAAATTGGTGACCCCGGGGTTCATCGACATTCACCGCCACGCCGACCTGGCGGCTTACCGGCCTGGTTTCGGCCAGCTGGAGCTGCGCCAGGGGCTGACCACCATCGTAAACGGCAACTGCGGCCTGTCCGCCGCGCCCATGCGCCGGGCCAGACGGGCGGAGATTGCCGCCTATTTGCAGCCTATCTGCGGGGAGATGCCAAACGCCGTGTCCACGGACACGCTGGCGGCCTACTTTGCCGGGCAGCCGGAGGCCCCGCTGCACACGGGGATGCTGGTGGGCGCGGGCGTGCTGCGGGCCAGCGCGGCGGGCTACGCTTTGGAGCATTTGGAGGACAAGCACTATAAGGCCATCCACAGGGCCATGGAGCAGGCCCTGGCCGATGGGGCGCTGGGCGTCTCTCTGGGCCTGGGGTACGCACCGGAGTGCTTTTATACCACCCAGGAGCTGATCCGGGCTCTGGAGCCTCTGGCCGGGCAGAACATCCCCGTAACGGTGCACATGCGCCAGGAGGGAGGCGGCGTGCTGGAGGCTTTGGAGGAGATGCTCGCCGTGGCCCGGGCCCTGCGCATCCCGGTGCACATCAGCCATCTGAAGGCCATGGGCCGGGACAACTGGGGGACAAAAATTCCCCAGGCTCTTTCCATGCTGGAGCAGGCCCGGCAGGAGGGGCTGGACGTGGGGTGCGACGTGTACCCCTACACTGCCGGTTCCACCCAGCTGATCCACATCCTGCCCCCGGACTTCCTTACCGGCGGCATGGAGGCGGTGGTGCAGCGGCTCCGGGACAAGGATGCCCGCCGGGAGCTGGCAGAGCGCATCCGCCGGGGCGACGGCTTTGACGACATCGCCAAGCTGGCGGGATGGGACGGCATCCGCCTGACAAGCCTCCACTGCCCGGAGGACCATCCCTACCAGGGCAAGAGCATCGCGGAGATCGCCGGCCTGTGGGGACAGAATCCCCTGGATTGCTGCTGCGATCTGCTGGTGCGGGAGCACTGCGAGATCACCATGGTGGACTTCATGGCCTCGGAGGAGGACATTGTGACCATTCTCCAAAGCCCTCTTTCCAACGTCATCTCCGACTCTACCTATCCCACGGACGGGATGCTCCATCCCCGGGTGTACGGCACCTTCGTGCATCTTTTGGAGCACTTTGTGAAGGAGCGGGGCGTGATGACGGTGGAGCAGGCGGTGCACAAGATGACCCAGAAGCCGGCTCAGGTGCTGTGCCTTTCCGGCAAGGGCGTGCTGGCGGCGGGCATGGACGCGGACATCAATGTGTTCGCCCTGGAAAAGCTGCACCAGCCCGGCACCTATGAAAACCCTTGCTGCCTGGCGGAGGGCATGGACTATGTGCTGGTGGACGGCGCGGTGGCCGTGGAAAAGGGCAAATACACCGGCGTGAAGGCCGGGCGCATCCTCAAGCGGGCATAAATCAGCATGAGACCCGAAAAAATCGGCACAGCCAAGCAGCTGTGCCGATTTTACATTACGCCGAGCTTATGCGTGTGTCAGGAGATTTTCGTGCCGCCCCATTCCACCACGGTAAAGCCCGTGCGTGCAGGCGCGGTAAGCGCCTGGGCGGGGAGCTTTACGAAGGAGTCCGAGCTCTGCCAGGCCATGAACACCCGGATCAGGGTATCCGGTGCGGGATCGATATATAGCTGCGCCGCCTGGGTATAGGCATCCGTCTGGAAGGAGATGACGTTGTAGGGGTTCTGCTCCATGAGAGGCAGCCAGTAGACGATGAATTCGTTGGCCTCCCGGCGGGTGAGGCCCAGCTGCGACAGGGCCTGCTCCAAAAAGGCCGCCGTGTCCTCGCCCTTTACGCAAAAGCCCCGGGTCATGTCCCACCGGGCATAGGTCTCGCCCTCCCAGTAGAGGTAGTTGTAGGTCTGACCGCGCCTGTCCGTCAGAGTACCGTCGGGGGCAGCGGTGACGGTCCAGCCGTTCTGATAGGCGGGATAGGTGCAGGTGAGACGGCCGTCTAGAGTCAGCCGGACGGAGACCTGCGTCTCCTCCTCAGGGTAGAGGTAGATCACCGGCTTATAGTCCACGTTGGGGTCCATCTGCCAATCGCTGGGGGCCACGGATACAAGATCGGCCTCCACGCGCTGGGCCTGTCGGTCATAGAGGGTGTTTTCGCTGGTGCAGGTCACCTGGTCGCCCACGCACCATTCCGGGGGAAGTTCGCCGTTGAACTTGATCTCGTAGGGCATGGGGACCACGGGACGGGCGAAGAAGCAGTTGGAATAGATCCGGGAGATGATGAGGGGAATGGTTATCTCGTCCATAGGCTGGGCGGCCTCCGGGTTCAGCCAGGAGTCGGTGTAGGCCCGGTGGCGCAGATCCGTGGCCATCTCCCACTTAGTGGGCCGGAGCTGTGCGGGGGAGGTCTCCCGGATATTGCCGGTGTAGTAGATCTCCACATCGCTGCCTACTTGGGCGCCGATGTCCTCCAGAGCGGAGGTATCCACCGAGATCGCGCTGCCCACGCCGGTCTCCATCTCATCCTCCACCGGCTGCACCAAGGCGTGGCCGCTCGCCAGCTCCAGAACGGTGGCCGTGAAGTGGTGAGGCACATAGGATTCCTCCCCGGCCCACAGCTCGTCCAGAGATTTGAAATTATTCGGTAGCCAGTAGACCTTGGTGGCCTTGTAAACATCGGAACCGGTGTCCCTCTGCCACTTGACCGCCTTGTAGGTCAGGGCCGAGTAGGCCCGGGTGCCGCCGTCCTTGTACGTGCCGCTGGGAATGGGGACAAAGAGGATGGCCAGCAGCAGCGCACCTGCCGCGATATAGAGCCAGGTCTTCTTTTTCATGGGAAGCCTCCTTTTTACGAAGCATCCAGGCCCAGCAAAGCCGTCAGCTCCGCCGCCTGCGTCTGCGTCAGATTTACGGTGTGGCCGGTGTCCCTGTTGGTCAGAGACTGCCGGGTCAAAAGGTACGCCGTCTGGGAGCTGTCCTCGGAAACCAGAACGATGGTGCAGCCCCCTGACGCCTCGGGGATGTCGCTGCCGCCGGATGGGGCGTCAGGAGAGACGTTCAGCTCCGTGAGTGCGTCGGTAATGGCGCGGATGCGCGCCTGGTCGGTGACAGATGTGACCTGGCCTGCCCCGCTGACATCAATGCGGCAAACAGCCGGGGGAGGGGATGCGGCGTTGTTCTTCGGCGGAGCTCCATCGGGAGAGGATGGTAGTCCGGGCCGCACAAGCAGGCTGAAGGCTGTGAGACACAAAACCAGCGGCAGGCAGACCAAGAGGGCGCGGGCCGCCCGCCGCCGGGCCCGGATCCGTTCTTCACTGCGGCGGAAGACCTCCGCCTGACATTCGTGCAGGGTTCTCATGACAGCATCCCCTCCTCCCCCAAAATGCGGTGCAGCTCCTTTTTGGCGCGCTGCAGCAGGTTATCCACCTGCTTGCTCTTCTTGCCCATGACCTTGGCGGCCTCGGTATAGGTCATCTCCTCAAAGTAGACCAGCCGGACCGCCGCAGCCATCTCCTCCGGCAGGCGCTCCAGGGCGGTGTTTACCCGGCGCTGGCGGTCATCGGCCAGGACCAGCTCCTCCAGGGCGGCGGAGTCGTCGGACAGGTGGCGGGCCTCGGAAAGCTCCGTGAAGCGGAGAACCTTGCGGCGGCGGAGATGGTCCAGGGCACGGCTACGGCCCACCATGTAGAGATAGGTTTTCAGGCTTACCCGGAAGTTATACCGGTGCCGGTGCACCACCAGGTCGGAAAAGGCATCGATGGCGATATCCTCCGCGGTATGAGGGTCATGCACAAAGCCGTTGATGAAGAAAACAAGTCCGCAGAACAGCTCCTGCATGATCTCCTCAAAGGCACTGTCATCGCCGCTCAGAAAACGGCGGTAGCTGTTTGCAGCGGCATCCATAGGGGGTTCCTCCTTTGGGGGAAAGACTCATGGGGAAGGCTTTCACTTATTATACGGTCGGGCAGGGGGTAGTTCCTTATTGTTTATAAGAATCGGCTGTAAAAAAGGGAGAAAACACTGGGGTTTCTCCCTTTTTGAAGCTATTTCTGCTTTTTGGGCAGGTTGGCCAGGGTTACAAAGATCAGGATGATCACCACGCCTGCCGCCTGCAGGGGGGTGAAAGGATCCTTCAGCAGCAGTACGCCTGCCAGCACCGACACCACCGTGCCGATGTTGCCGATGAGGGACGCCTCGGAATTGGTGAGGGTGGCGTTGGCATAGTTCAGCAGGCCGTAGGCCCCCACGGAGGACACAGCGCCCAGAAAGAACACACTGCCCCAGAAGGGGGCGGACTGCATGGCCGGGAGGAACAGCTCCGCCATCCGGCCCCGGCCCTGGATCAGCGCCGCCGGGACGAAGATCACCATGCCCATGAGGAACATGACAAAGGTGACCTCCAGGGGGCTGAACTGCCGGGAGGCCCGGCGGCTGAGCACATAGTACCCCACATCGCACACCATGGTCATCAGCAGGCACACGAAGCCCAGGAGGCTGATGCGGGCCTCGCCGCCGGTTTCCACCAGGGCCACGCCGCCCACGCAGGCCACTGCGCACAGGATCTGCAATTTGGTGACGGATTCGTGGCTGATGAACACGTCCGCCAGGATGCAGATCACCGGCACCACCGCCAGCACCGTGCCGGTGACGGCGGAGGAGGTGTAGCGGATGCTACTGTTCTCGAACACCAGATACAAAACCGGCTGCACCAGGCCCAGTAGCAGCAGGCCGCCCAGGGGCTTGCCCCGGAGGGAGAAGGAGAACCACGCCCGGCCCCGGATGCGGCCCACCAAGGCGTTGACGCCCACCGCCACAGACAGGGTGAGCACTGCAGCCGTGAACCGGAAGCACAGCAGCACCGTGGTGGGTGCGATGGACAGGGCGATGCTGGAGAACATGAAGCTGAAGCCGAAGATCACGAAGGCGACGCAGGCGGTGATCACGGCCACGGCATGCTTGCGGGAAGGAGACATAGCGACACAACCTTTCCAGAATATCATAGCATGAAAAAATTGATGCCGCAAGGAATTTTTCCGGGGCATGGCACATAGACTGACAGGTAGAGACTGTCGATAAAATGGTAAGATCGTGACAACGGTAAGGAGGTGTGTGTGAGGGAAACCCAAGAAGGGTGTCCCTCGCCATTGAAATCAATAGTTTATGAAACCTCTTCAAAGTTTCAAAAACTTAGTCAGCGGGGCGAAGATACTTTTTCGACACGCTGGGGTATATCTCATGCGGAACAGGAGGGAGGCACCATGGAGGAAAAAGAACAGCGGGACGTGGACGACATGATCTATGTGGACGAATGGCGGGAGAGCCAGCGGTGAAATAAGGCAGACCGGCCTGAGCCGGTCTGCCTTTACTAATTCATGGTTCTGCTATTCGATGGTGCCGCCGCCTAAAACCTGCTCTCCGTCATAGAGCACCACCGCCTGGCCGGCGGTAATGGCCCGCTGGGGCGCGTCAAACTCCACCCGGATGCGGCCATCCGGCAGGGGATAGACGGCGGCAGCCGCCTCCGTCTGGCTGTAGCGGGTCTTGGCGGTGACGCGAAGGGGGGCGGCGGGGGTCTCGCCGCTGATCCAGTTCACCCGGCCGGCGGTAAGGACGGAGGTAAACAGATCCTCGTTATCCCCCAGAAGGATGGTGTTGTCGGCGGCGTTTTTCCGCAGGACGTACACATGCTTCCCGGCGGAAACGCCCAGGCCCTTGCGCTGGCCGGTGGTGTAGCAGGGCAGACCCTTGTGCCGGCCCAGCACCCGGCCGGAGCCGTCCACAAAATCGCCGGGTGTCAGGGCTACGCCGCCGTACTCCTGCAGGAAGCGGACATAGTTTCCGTCGGGAACGAAGCAGATGTCCTGACTGTCGGACTTGTCGGCGTTGACAAGCCCTGCCTGACGGGCGCTCTGACGGATGGAGGGCTTGTCGTATTCCCCCACGGGCAGCAGCAGATGGGCCAGCTGGTGCTGGGTAAGCTGGTAGAGAACGTAGCTCTGATCCTTGCTCCGATCCCGGCCCCGGAGGAGGCAGTATTTTTGGGCTTGTGCGTCAAACCCCACCCGGGCATAGTGCCCCGTGGCCAGATAGTCATAGCCCAGCAGCAATGCCCGCTCCAGAAGCGCGCCGAATTTCAGGCAGCGATTGCAGTCAATGCAGGGGTTGGGGGTGTGGCCGGCGCAGTATTCGGCCACGAAGTGATCCATCACATCCCGGGCGAAACGCTCCGTCTCGTTGAAGACGTAAAACTTCATACCCAGGCCGTAGGCCACGCTCCGGGCGTCGGCGGCGTCATCGGCGGAGCAGCAGGTGCCCTCCACCTCGCCGCTGTACAGGCGCAGCATGGCACCGTCGCACTGATAGCCCTGCTGCCGGAGCAGCAGGGCGGCGGCGGAGCTGTCCACCCCGCCGGACATAGCAACTAAAACCTTTTTCTGATCCATAGCAAAATCCCGCAGCAAACTCAATTCAGGTGTTTTTCCATAAAGCTCTCATAGGGCAGCGCGTCTGCCAGCTCCATCATCACCGGCTGGAAGCCGCCGGCATAGTGGAAGGGAACATCCTGCACTGCCGAGGCGGCGCAGCGCTCCGCCGGCAGGGAGACGGTGACGGTGGTGCCCTGCCCCACAGCCGAGTGCAGCAGCAGGCTGCCGCCTTGCCGCTGGGCGAAGCAGCGGCACAGGCCCAGCCCCAGGCCCAGACCGTGGGGGAGGGGATCCATGCGCTCGGTGTGAAAAATGCGGTCATACACGGTGCTCTGCAGCTGGGGCGGGATGCCGCAGCCGGTATCCGCCACCTGCAGCAGCACCCGGTCGCCGCGGCGGGTGAGGCACACCCGGATCTCGTCCCCGGCGGGGGTGAATTTGGCGGCGTTGGACAGGAGGTTCCAGAACAGTCGGGCGGTATAGCCCCGGTGGATGCCCGCCACCAGATGCCAGGACGGCAGATCCGTTTGAAGGGTCAGGCCCCGGCTCTCCAGAAGACTCTGGGCCTGGCGGCACAAATCGTCAAAAAACGCAGGCAGATCCGTGTCCTGCTTCGGCAGAGGGGCATCCTCCGTCAGCATCACGGCATCGGTGAGATTGGTGACGGTGCGCAGCAGGCGGTAATAGCTCTGGCGCAGAATGCAGGCATCCGGACTGTCTCCGGCGGACAAAGCGGCGTGCATGTTGGCCAGAGCGCCGCGCAGCTGCGCTGCCACATTGGGCAGCACCTGGGTCAGGAGCTGTATCTCCTGGGGTGTGTAGTCCATGCCGGACCTCCTTTCACCCATAGTGTTTCAAGATAAAGAAAAAATATCCCATCCCCCACTGGCGGAAAACGTAAGATTTTATACTGAGACTGTCGATAAAGTGATAGGATTTTCGATAACGGTAAGGAAGGGTGTGTGAGGGAAACCCAAGAAGGGAGTCTCTCGCCATTGAAATCAATAGTTTTTGAAACTCTTTTTTAGAGTTTCAAAAACTTAGGCAGCGGGGCGAAAAGACTTTTTCGACACGCTATTATACTTTACACTATAGCAGGAGATGGTCGAAAATACAAGAACCATAGAAAGAAATGTTAAAAAACTGAAAAAATAATTTTGGCCCCACAGGGGCATTTTATGAAAAATACAGATTGCATTCTTCTGCCAGAATGGATATAATACAGAATGTACCATATGTTTGATATGTTCCAGCCGAAAGGAGAGCTTTTATAATGAGTATTAAAATTGGCATCAATGGATTTGGCCGCATTGGGCGCATGGTGGTTCGCAGGGCCATCCACCATCCGGAGATCGAGGTGGTGGGGATCAACGATCTGTGCCCGGCCGACTATCTGGCCTATATGCTGAAGTACGACACCATGCACGGCAAGTTTGACGGCGAGGTGAAGGCGGAGGAGAACGCCATCATCATTAACGGCAAGCGTATCCCCGTCAGCGCTGAACGTGACCCCCACAACCTGCCCTGGAAGGAGCTGGGGGCCGAGTATGTTATCGAGTCTACCGGCCTGTTCCTCACCAAGGAAAAGGCTCAGGGCCACATTGACGCCGGCGCCAAGCACGTGGTCATGTCCGCACCCTCTAAGGACGACACGCCCATGTTCGTGGTGGGTGTGAATCTGGATAAATATACCTCCGACATGCAGTTCGTCTCCAACGCCAGCTGCACCACCAACTGTCTGGCACCTATCGCCAAGGTGCTCAACGACAGCTTTGGCATCGCCGACGGTCTGATGACCACTGTGCACTCCACCACCGCCACCCAGAAGACGGTGGACGGCGTGTCCCTGAAGGACTGGCGGGGCGGCCGGGCGGCCTCCGGCAACATCATCCCCTCTTCCACCGGCGCGGCCAAGGCCGTGGGCAAGGTGATCCCGGAGCTGGCCGGCAAGCTCACCGGTATGAGCATGCGCGTGCCCACGCTGGATGTGTCCGTGGTGGACCTGACGGTGAACCTGAAGAAGGCCGCCACCTATGAGGAGATCTGCCAGGCTATGAAGAAGGCCTCCGAGGGAGAGCTGAAGGGCGTTCTGGGCTACACGGATGAGTCTGTGGTGTCCTCCGACTTTTTGGGCGATCCCCGCACCTCTATTTTCGACGCCAAAGCCGGCATTGCGCTGACGGATACCTTTGTAAAGGTGGTCAGCTGGTACGACAACGAGATGGGCTACTCCGATAAGCTGCTGTGCCTCATTGAGCACATGTACGCGGTGGATCACAAGTAAGACCCCCGGCGCGGACGCGGCGGCGGGAAAACGACCGGAATGCGCTGCCCGCGGACACCAACGTTGCAAGGCTTTTTAACTGGCAAAGAGGGCGGCAAAGCCGTCCTCTATGCAAAGCGGGGCGAAAAGGTCTTGTCGCCCCGCTGCATTAGTTTTTGAAACTTTGAAAAAGTTTCAAAAACTAATGATTTCAATGGCGAGGGACACCCTTCTTGGTTTTCCCTCACACACCCTTCCTTACCGTTATCGCAGATCTTACCACTTGATTGACAGTCTCTTAAGCATATCCTCATTGAGGGCAGGAAAGGAACCATATGCAAAACCACTCCATTCTTACCTACCGGCTGCGCATGGACAGCGACATTTCCCTCTACAGCCAGCTGGTGGGCATCATCAAACAGAATATTTCATCGGGGGCGCTGAGCGTGGGCGATCTGCTCCCCTCGGAGGCGGAGCTGTGCCGGGCCATGGATATCAGCAGAAACACGGTGCGCCAGGCCATCGGCGAGCTGGAGGAGGAGGGCCTGGTGGTCCGCAAGCGCGGCAAGGGGACCTTCGTGGCCGATCCCAACGCCCGGGGCAAGCGGGTGCGCTACTCCTTCACCACGGAGATATCCTCCATGGGCAAGGTGCCCTCCTCCACCATGGTGGACTTCGCCGTGGAGATACCGCCGGCGGAGGTGAGCCGGAAAATGCAGCTGCAGGAGGGTACAAAGGTCTACTGCTTCACCCGGGTGCGCAATGTGGACGGGGAGCCGCTGATCCTGGAGACCAGCTACTACCCCCAGTACATTTACCCCAATCTCACCAGAGAATTGGTGCAGACCCACAGCTTTTACAGCCTCCTGTACCATGTGGGCATCATCCCGGCTGCGGCGGAGGATACATATGAGGCCGTGGTGCTGGACGAGGTGAGGGCCAACTTCCTGCATGTGCCACTGGGCAGCTGCGCCTTCTACCACCAGCGCTGCACCCGGACGGAGGATGGGCGCATTTATGAATACACGTGCAGCTATATCCGGGGCGACCGGGTGACGCTGGATGTGCACATGCAAAAAAACAGCGTGACCTTCAATCGAACGGTCCGGTGAAAATGCCTGGTATAAACGCCTGACGAGAATGATCCACCCCGCACGATGTGCGGGGCGGATTTTTGCTCTTTTTGGGAGCGGCGGTGTGGCGGGTGCGGGCCGATGTGGAGAGCGAAACGGATTCGCAATGACAGGTTACAAGTCGTGCCGTGGGGCGGGAGAAAATCGCGGGAAAAATGGAGTTACTCATTTGAAATGTATGGAATGTTTGGGTATGATTTTTGATTTTTTTGTGCATTTAAAATAAAAGAGGCCCAGTATCCGGATTTTTTTCGTCAATGATTTTTGAAAATTGCACAAGACAAACGCCACCGTCATGATATAATGGAGTCAGAAAAAATTCGGCCCTGGGCGGGGCAAAGTTCTGCGGAAAAAGAAAGGTTTTAGGTGTTATGGGGATTAAAATTGGTATCAACGGCTATGGCCGGATCGGCCGCGTGATCCTGCGGATTCTGATGCAGAATCCCGAGAAGTTCGACGTGTGCGGCATCAACCTGCGCAAGGCAGATATCGACTACATGGTATACCTGCTGAAGTACGACTCCGTGTTCCGCAATTTTGACGGTACGGTGGAAAATCTGGACGGCAATCTGGTGGTGAATGGCCACAAGATCCGGGTGTTCAGCGAGAACGACGCCGCCATGATCCCCTGGAGCCAGTGCGGGGCGGAATACATCATCGAGTGCACCGGCGCCAACAATACCACCGAGAAGGCCTCCCGCCACTTCAAGGGCGGCGCCAAGCGCGTGATCCTTACGGCTCCGGCCAAGGACGAGGTGACCCCCACCTTTGTATACGGCATCAACAGCAAGCTCTATCGGCCTGACATGAAGGTCGTTTCCAACGCCAGCTGCACCACCAACTGCCTGGCGCCCCTGGCCTATGTGATCCATGAGGTGTTCGGCATTGAGCAGAGCCTCATGTCCACCATCCACGCCTCCACCGCCAAGCAGAAGGCTGTGGACTCCCGGGGCGGCAGCGACTGGCGCACCGGCCGCTCCATCCTCAACAACATCATTCCCTCCTCCACCGGCGCGGCCAAGGCCGTGGGCCGGGTCATCCCCTCCCTGAAGGGGAAGATGACGGGTATGTCCTTCCGGGTGCCCACCGCCGACGTGTCTGTGGTGGATCTGACCGCCAGGCTCTCCCGCCCCACCAGCTATGCCGAGATCTGCTATGAGATCCGCCACGCCAGCGAGACCAACATGAAGGGCATCATCGGCTACACCAAGGATCAGCTGGTGTCCACCGACCTCATCGGCAACCCCTGCCCCTGCATCTTCGACGAGAGCGCCGGCCTGATGTTGGATCACGACTTCGTGAAACTCATTGCCTGGTACGACAATGAGTGGGGCTACAGCTGCCAGGTGGTGCGTATGCTGGATCATATGGTCACCGTGGACGCGGAGGAAGAGGCCAAGCTGGCCGACGCCGCCAAGTAAGGGAAGGCTATAAGCAATTTCAAACGATCAACTGAAGGCCGCTGCGTGAGCAGCGGCCTTCAGCGTGTCGAAAAAGTCTTTTCGACACGCTGATTAAGTTTTTGAAACTTTGAAAAAGTTTCAAAAACTTGTGATTTTAATGGTGAGGGAAACCCTTCTTGGGTTTCCCTCACACACCCTTCCTTACCGTTGCCGCAAATATACCACTTTATCGACAGTCTCGAAGGCCGCCGCAGCGGCCTTTTTGTAACGGTTCCGTAAACAATGGCCGCCGGCGCTTGAAAAAAATTTACCGCTGTGATAAGCTGTTATCAATTAATATGGGTCAGTGTTGCCCAGAAATGGAGCGGAAATATGCCAAAATTCAGCGTGAAGAAACCACTGACGGTGTTTGTGGCGGTGCTGGCCATCCTGGTACTGGGTGTGGTGGCATACACAAAGATGACGCCGGACCTGCTGCCGGACATGGACTTCCCCTATGTGGTCATTGTGACCACCGACCCGGGAGCCAGTCCCGAGGCGGTGGAGACGGACATCACAAAGCCCATGGAGAAGGCCATGGCCACCCTCAATGAGATCAAGGAGATCACATCCTCCAGCCAGAACAGCATGTCCATGGTGGTGCTGGAATTCGAGCAGGGGGTGGATATGGACTCCACCGGCGTGGATATCCAGCAGAAGATTACGGCCCTTCAGGGCAGCTGGGACGACTCGGTGGGCGCACCCTATGTGTTGAAGATCAATCCCACCATGCTGCCGGTGGAGATGGCCGCCGTGTCCAGCGAGGATATGGATGTGGCAGAGCTGTCGGAATTCGTGGAGAGCACGCTGACCAATAAGCTGGAGGGCATCACGGGCGTTGCCAGTGTGTCGGTCAACGGTATTCTCAAGCGGCAGATGAACGTGATCCTCAGCCAGGAGAAGATGGACGCACTGTCTGAAAAGCTGGCGGCGGCGGTGAACAGGCAGCTGGACGAGGCCAAGGCGCAGCTGGAGCAGACCCGGCAGCAGCTGACGGAGGCCAAGGAGAGCATCCGCGCCACGGAGGAGAAAATGGTCTCCCAGACGGCGACCCAGGCGCTGACAGCCCTGCGGGACAGCCTGCGGGAGATGGACGCGCGCCAGACGCAGCTGCAGCAGAAGCTGGATCAGCTGCGGGAGATCCTGAAGAAAAAGACGGAGCTGGACGCGAAGAAGGCGGGGTATGACGCCCGCATTGCCGTCATTGAGAATAACAGCCGGCTGACGGAGGAGGAGAAGAAAGAGCAGGTGGCCGCCATCAAGGCGGAGAGCGGCTATGTGCAGACGGAGTCGGAACTGGCGGAGATCGACCTGCGGCTGGCCGCTCTGGGAACGGACTGGGAGCACCTGCAGGAGGAAATTGAGAAGACGGCCCTGCAGCTGCAGCAGCTGCAGGAGAAGATCCGGCAGTTCAAGGAGGACAACGGCGTTCTGGCCGGCCTGGTGGAGCAGATCACCAGCGGCGCTATGACCGTGGCAGACGGGGCCCAGCAGCTGGTGGACGGCAACATCCAGATCGGCACCGCGCTGAGCCAGCTGCAGAGCGGCATGGAAACTCTGGAGCAGAGCCGCTCCGCCGCCCTGGAGCAGACGAACCTGAAAAACGTGCTGCAGCTGAGCACCGTCAGCGCCCTGCTTACGGCACAGAATTTCTCCATGCCGGCGGGGTATGTGGAGCAGGACGGCGTGCAGTACATGGTATCCGTGGGCGACAATATCTCCACCCAGGACGAGCTGCGGCAGCTGGTGCTGTTCGATCTGGGCATGGACGGGGTGGAGCCCATCCGGCTGGAGGATGTGGCGGAGGTATTCGTCACGGACAACGCCGACCAGATCTATGCCAAGCTCAACGGGGAAAATGGCATTACCATGACCTTTAACAAGCAGTCCAATTACGCCACGGCGGAGGTGTCCGAGAACATCGCCCAGCGCTTTGACCAGCTGGCGAAGGAATATGAGGGGCTGCACTTTACCCCCCTGATGGATCAGGGCGATTACATCCGCATCATCATCAACTCCATCTTCTCCAGCCTGGCCTGGGGCGCCCTGTTTGCCATACTGATCCTGTACCTGTTCCTGAAGGATCTGCGGCCCACGGTGATTACGCTGGTGTCTATCCCGGTGAGCGTGATCTTTGCAGTGGTGCTGATGTACTTCTGCGGTGTGACCATCAACATGATTTCCCTGTCGGGCCTGGCCGTGGCAGTGGGCATGCTGGTGGATAACTCCGTGGTGGTCATTGAGAATATCTACCGACTCCGGGCCAAGGGCGCCAGTGTGATCCAGGCGGCTGTGGCCGGCGCGGGTCAGGTGCTGGGGGCGATCACCGCCTCCACACTGACCACCGTGTGCGTGTTCCTGCCCATCGTGTTCGTAGAGGGCATCACCAAGCAGCTTTTCACCGACCTGGCACTGACTATGAGCTT
This sequence comes from uncultured Eubacteriales bacterium, assembly GCA_900550615.1. GTDB lineage: Bacteria > Bacillota > Clostridia > Oscillospirales > Oscillospiraceae > Vescimonas. The sequence goes on along the minus strand of URSX01000016.1, from coordinate 5,093 downwards.
TTCGCTGCTGGCCAGCCTGATCGTGGCGCTGACGCTGGTGCCGGCCATGGCATCGGGAATGCTGAAGAAGGATAAACCCATCAAGCCCGGCCTGCTGGAAAAAATCTATCCCGGCTACCGCAAAGCGGTGGCCTGGTCCCTGGGGCACAAGGCCATTGTGCTGAGCGCTGCGGTGGTACTGCTGGCGGGATCGGCGGCGCTGACCATCCAGCGAGGGTTTGTATTCATGCCGGATATTGACCTCAACACGCTGAGTGTGTCCGTCACCATGCCCAAGGACTGCACCCGGGAAAAGGCGGTGGAGCTGGCGGACGAGGTGACCCGCAGAGCACTGACCATTGACAATGTGGAGGCCGTCGGTGCGGCCATGTCCTCCAGCTCCAGCCTGGCCATGCTGGGCATGGGCGGCAGCGGGGAATATGACGTGACGGCCTACATCATCGTTCCCGAGGGGGAGAGCGGCAATACCGCCGGCGAGAAGCTGGTGGAGCTGTGCAAGGACATGGAGTGCACGGTTTCCTACTCCGGCATGGCCGACAACATGACCCAGTCCATGGCCGGCAACGGTATCGCCCTGCGGGTCTATGGCAACGATATGACGGACTTGCAGACGGCGGCCAAGTCGGCGGCGGAGGCACTGCGCTCCGTGGAAGGGGTGCGCTCGGTCTCCGACGGACTTTCCAACGCGGTGCCGGCGGTCCACCTGACGGTGGACCGGACCAAGGCCATGCAGCACGGCATGACCGTGGCGCAGATCTACATGCAGGTGGCATCGGCCCTGTCGTCCTCCACCAATGGGACGGATATGACCCTGGATGGACAGAGCATGAGCGTGACCATTGCGCTGCCAGATGAGCAGAAGGTGGAGCTGAATACGCTGCTGGATCTGGAGATCAAGCCCGGCAGCTCCTCCGGCAGTTCCGCCGGAATGTCTGCGGCGGGGAGCGCGGCCACTGCCGCCACCGGCTCCGGGGAGAGCTTTAAGCTCAGCGAGGTGGCCACTATGGAGAATACCGTCAGCATGAGCACCATCAGCCGCACCGATCAGCGCCGCTGCATCACCGTAACGGCCGATGTGGACGCTGACCACAATGTGACCAAGGTGTCTGCCGAGGCGATCCGGGCCGTGAACGCGGTGCAGCTGCCGACGGGTGTGACGGCTGAGTTTGACGGCGAAAACGAGGCCATTATGGAGGCCATGGGCCAGCTGGCGCTGATGATGCTGCTGGGTATCCTGCTGGTGTATCTGGTGATGGTGGCCCAGTTCCAGTCGCTGAAATCCCCCTTCATCGTCATGTTTACCATCCCTCTTGCCTTTACGGGAGGCTTCATCATCCTGCTCATCGGCGGGGTGGAGCTGAGTGTGGTGTCCCTCATTGGATTCGTGATGCTGGTGGGCATCATTGTTAACAACGGCATTGTGCTGGTGGACTACATCAACCAGCTCCGTCTGGATGGGATGGAGCGGCGGGAGGCCATCATCGAGGCGGGCGTGACCCGTCTGCGGCCCATCCTCATGACGTCCATCACCACGATCCTGGGTCTGCTGGTTATGGCCTTCGGCGGCGATGCCGGTACGGCGCTGATGCAGCCTATGGCCCTGGTGTGTATCGGTGGATTGGTGTATGCCACACTGATGACCCTGCTGGTGGTGCCGTGTATGTACGACATCATCAGCCGCAGGGAGCTGCGCAAGGTGGCCGAGAGTGACCTGACCTACGAGGAAAAGAATCCATCATAGGAATTTAAATTCTAACTGTACTTACTACAAAAGCCGCACTGCATTTTCGTGCCGTGCGGCTTTTAAATATGATATAAAGAATAACACTCGAATTTTTGATTTGAACATTCAAGTATTCAAAACACAGTGACGCTTGCAATGGAAACTCTTGGACGGGCGCTTCACTATTTGCAGGATGTGAATGTTCCGCATCACGCCAAAAACAAAAAATTCCGGGCCTCACCCCGGAAAAAAACAAAAATCCCCTTGACAAGCAGGGGCTTGACTTGCTATAATAAATCGATTATGTTCGGATAGTGAGGGCATATCCCCTTTTACCATCTGCCTATAGGATACCATCATCCGCCGCAGATTACAAGCGGGAGACGCGGAAAAGAAACAACAAATCCGTGCGTATCGCGATAAAACGCGGCCCGGCCCGGACATAAACCTGAATCCGTTTGCGAATAAGTTGAGATAAATGCAAGAAAGGCGTGAGTATTGAAGATGGCCAAGGACAAGTATTACGGCAAAACCCTGCGAAAGAATTTTGCCAGACACGAAGAGGTCATGGCGATGCCCAACCTGCTGGAGATCCAGAAGAAGAGCTACCAGTGGTTCCTGGATACCGGTCTGCGGGAGGTGTTCAAGGATGTGGCCTCCATCAGCGACTATGCCGGCAACCTGGAGCTGAGCTTCATCGACTTCAGCATGAACGAGCAGCCCAAGTATGACGTGGAGGAGTGCAAGGCTCGGGACGCCACCTATGCCGCCCCCATGAAGGTCAGCGTGCGGCTGCACAACAAGGAGACAGGGGAGATCAAGGAGCAGGAGATCTTCATGGGCGATTTTCCCCTGATGACCCACTCCGGCACCTTCGTCATCAACGGCGCAGAGCGCGTGGTGGTCAGCCAGATTGTCCGCTCCCCTGGCATCTACTACGGCAAGGAGATCGACCTGAAGACCGACCTGCCCCTGCTGACGGCTACGGTCATCCCCTACCGCGGCGCATGGCTGGAGTATGAGACCGACACCAGCGAGGTGTTCTGGGTCCGCATCGATAAAAACCGCAAGCTCCCCATCACCTGCCTCATCCGCGCCCTGGGCCTGAAGACCGACAGCCAGATCCTGGACCGCTTCGGCGACGACCAGCGCATCGTGGCCACCCTGGAAAAGGATGGGTGCAAGTCCTACGAGGAGGCCATGCTGGAGATCTACCGCAAGCTGCGCCCCGGCGAGCCCCCCACGCTGGACTCCGCCGAGACCCTGCTCAATAACCTCTTCTTTGACCCCCGGCGCTACGATCTGAGCATCGTGGGCCGCTATAAGTTCAACAAGAAGCTGACCCTCTGGGCCATCGCCCGGGACCGCAAGCTGGCCGTGCCCGTGGCCGACCCCGCCACCGGCGAGATCCTCTTTGACGAGGGCCACGTCCTCACCGGCAAGGAGTGCCGGGAGCTGGATGCCATCGGTGTGGGCGAAGTGTCTGTTCTGGCCGACGATGGCGCTACCGTCCGCATCTTCACCAACCGCATGTGCGACATGAGCCGCTATGTGGACTTTGACCCCAAGGTGGCCTGCGGCATTAAGGAGCGGGTGCGCTTCGACGTGCTGCAGGAGCTGCTGAGTCAGTTCCACGGCCAGGAGCTCATCGACCAGTGCAAGCTCCGGGCCGATGAGCTGGTGCCCAAGCACATCATCGTGGACGATATCCTCGCCTCCATCAACTATATGAACGCCCTGGCCCACGGTCTGGTCACCAAGGACGACATCGACCACCTGGGCAACCGCCGCCTGCGCTGCGTGGGTGAGCTGCTGCAGAATCAGTTCCGCATCGGCTTTTCCCGCATGGAGCGCGTCATCCGTGAGCGCATGACCATCCAGGATCTGGACGTGGTCACGCCCCAGAGCCTCATCAACATCCGGCCCGTCACTGCCGCCATCAAGGAGTTCTTCGGTTCCAGCCCCCTGAGCCAGTTCATGGATCAGACCAACCCCCTGGCGGAGCTGACTCACAAGCGGCGTCTGTCCGCTCTGGGGCCCGGCGGTCTGAGCCGTGAGCGCGCCAACATGGAAGTGCGCGACGTGCACTACTCCCACTATGGCCGCATGTGCCCCATCGAGACCCCTGAAGGCCCCAATATCGGCCTGATCTCCTATCTGGCCACCTACGCCCGGGTCAATGAGTACGGCTTCATCGAGGCTCCCTTCCGCATGGTGGATCATGAGACCGGCAAGGTCACCGATGAAATTCACTACATGACCGCCGATGTGGAGGATCAGTATGTGGTCTGCCAGGCTGCCGAGCCCATGGATGAGGAGGGGCACCTCACCGGCAAGCGTATTACCTGCCGCCACAGAGATGAAATCATCCAGGTGGAGCCTCAGTATGTGGATTATATGGACATCTCTCCCCGTATGATGGTGTCCATCGCCACCGCTATGATCCCGTTCCTGCCCAACGACGACGCCAACCGCGCCCTCATGGGCGCCAACATGCAGCGCCAGGCCGTGCCTCTGCTGAAGCCCCACGCGCCCATCGTGGGCACCGGTATGGAGCACAAGATCTGTCTGGACTCCGAGGTGGCTGTCCTGGCCGAGGGAGACGGCGTTGTCACCAAGGTGGATGCACGGGCTATTTCCGTCAAGTATGACAGCGGCGAGACCAAGGAGTATAAGCTCATCAAGTTCCTGCGCTCCAACCACGGCACCTGCATCAACCAGAAGCCCATTGTCTCCGTAGGCGAGCGGGTTCACGGCGGTGAAGACCCCACGGTCCTGGCCGATGGCCCCGCCACCGAGCAGGGCGAAATTGCTCTGGGCCAGAACATTCTGGTGGGCTTCATGACCTGGGAAGGCTATAACTACGAGGATGCCGTGCTGCTCAATGAGCGGCTGGTGAAGGAGGATCTGTACACCTCCATCCATATTGAAGAGTACGAGATCGACGCCCGGGACACCAAGCTGGGGCCCGAGGAAATTACCCGGGATATTCCCAATGTGGGCGAGGATGCACTGAAGGATCTGGACGAGCGCGGCATCATCCGCGTGGGTGCTGAGGTCCACGCCGGGGACATCCTGGTGGGCAAGGTCACCCCCAAGGGTGAGACCGACCTCACCGCTGAGGAGCGCCTGCTGCGGGCCATCTTCGGTGAGAAGGCCCGTGAGGTGCGTGATACCTCCCTGAAGGTGCCTCACGGCGAGAGCGGCATCATCGTGGATGCCAAGGTATTTACCCGTGAAAACGGCGACGAGCTGGGGCCGGGCGTGAATCAGGTGGTCCGTGTCTACATCGCTCAGCGCCGCAAGATCCAGGTGGGCGACAAGATGGCCGGCCGTCACGGCAACAAGGGCGTTGTGTCCCGTGTGCTGC
>URSX01000015.1 GCA_900550615.1 uncultured Eubacteriales bacterium | reverse complement strand
GCCGTGGTGGAGGAGGCCAAGCGCCGGGGCCTGTCCCACGAGGAGTACCACTCCCAGGTGCAGTATGTGGTGGCCCACGGCATCTCCAGCATGGTGGAGGGGGAAAAGGTCCTCATCGGCAGCGCCCACTTCGTCTTCGAGGACGAGGGCTGCCGTGTGCCGGAGGGGGAGGAGGAGAAGTTTGCCGCCCTCCCGGCGGAGTATTCCCACCTGTACCTGTGCATAGCCGGCCAGCTGGCGGCTGTCATCTGCATCCACGATCCCCTGCGCCGGGAGGCCCGGGCGGCTGTGGCGGCGCTGCACGAGTGTGGCTTTGCCAATGTGGTGATGATGACCGGGGACAACCGGAAAACTGCCGAAGCCGTTGCGGCGGAGGTAGGAGTGGACGCGGTGTATTCCGAGGTGCTGCCGGAGGATAAGGCGGCGTTCATCCATAAGGAGCGGGAAAAGGGCCACACGGTGGTCATGGTGGGCGACGGCGTCAATGATTCCCCCGCCCTCTCCGAGGCGGACGCGGGCATTGCCATCTCCACCGGAGCGGCCATTGCCCGGGAAATCGCCGATATCACCATTGCCTCGGAGGATCTGTTTGCCCTGGTGACTCTGCGCAGGCTCAGTGAGCAGCTTATGCGGCGCATCCACTGGAACTACCGGTTCATCGTGGGATTTAACCTCTCGCTGATCGTGCTGGGCGTTGCGGGGATATTGCCCCCGGCCACGTCGGCTCTGCTGCATAATATGTCCACGTTGGGCATCAGCCTCAAGAGCATGACGGACCTGCTGCCGGAGGATGAGGAGCTTGCCAAGCAGCTCCCGGCCGGTGAGTAACGGCCCTGCAAAAAGCAACAAAAGCCCTGACGGCCGTTTTGGCCGCCAGGGCTTCATTTACCTGTAAAGAGTATCTTCTCTTATGCCTGCCCGGAGCTGTGGGGATAGTATTTCTTCGCGCAGAACTCCCTGCGCACCTCCACCATGCCCTCGTCCTCCATCCAGCCGGCGAAGTTGGAAAAATTCCGCTCCACGATGCTGTATTTCAGCTGGTTGTGGGTGCGGATGTTCTCCCGCCTGCAAAATTCATAGAGCCATTGGTCGAAGGTCATGCCCTCCTGCAGGCAGTCCAGCATTTCCTGCGCCTTGTCCTCTATGAAGCGAATGTTCTCTCCGATGAGGCCGGTGATATCGTCCAGTACCTCCTTGTGCGCCACGATGTATTTGGGGCAGTGCAGCTCGTAGAGCTTTCTCTTGCTCTCCAGATCCCGGGCGATGAACATGGAGGTGGGCAGCTTGGCGCTCTCAATTTCCGACCGGCTGATGAGGCAGTCCCCCAGATAGGCCACGCCGTCGGGGGTGATGATGCCGATGTGTCCGGCACTGTGGCCGGGCAGCTGCAGAATGCCGAACTTCGCCCCGCAGAAGTTAAGCTCCGTATCGTCGGCGGAGATGATGACGTCGGCGGTGAAGCACTCCTCCAGGAAATATTCCCGGCTGCGCCGGTAGGTCAGTGCCACATAGTTGGCCCGGTAGGCGTCGGGGTTGACGGAGATGCCCGCCTCGATGATCTGGGCGGCGGCCAGGGCTCCATAGCGCTGCTGCAGGTAGCGGACGTTTCCTGTGTGGTCGAAGTGGGCGTGGGAGCAGATGATCCCCTTGAGATGGAAGCCGTTTTCGTCCAGAAGGTGGGTCAGACCGCTGCGGTCCAGCTTGGCGTAGCCCGTGTCCATGAGAACGATGTCGGTGTCATTGAGCTTATAAATGGGCAGCAGCGCCGTGGCCCCCACGGCCACATAGGTGCTGCCTGAAACATGGCGCAGCTCCATGGTGTACGATTCTCCTTTTCGTTTTCCTGCTGAAAATTCTGCTTTTGTCATTCCGAGGGAGCGAAGAGACCGTGTGAATCCGCTCTTTCGTCCTTTTTGGGAAAACGGATTGCCACGGCCAGTCAGCGGACTGGCCTCGCAATGACAGTTTTTTGCATAGCTTTATTATAGCCTTTGACCGCAAAAAAACAAGAGCCGCCTTTTACGAAAATTTCATTTACAAAAGCCTTGAAATATTGTAAAATATTGTGTGCAATAAAAATTTATGCGTAGTATAGGGAGGCTTCGTATGGACGAACCGAAGTATAAGCGGGTACTGCTGAAGATCAGCGGGGAAGCCCTGGCGGGCGAGAAGCATTTTGGCCTGGATTTTCAGGTCATGGGCCAGGTGGCGGATGTGATCCGGGAGTGCGTGGCTATGGGCGTGCAGGTGGGCATCGTCATCGGCGGCGGCAATTTCTGGCGCGGCGTGAAGAACGGCGAGGGCTACATTGAGCGCACCCGGGCCGACCACATGGGCATGCTGGCCACCGCCATGAACTGCATGGCCATGGCGGACGTGCTGGAGCAGAAGGGCGTGGATGTGCGGGTGCAGACTGCGCTGGAGATCAAGGAGGTGGCGGAGCCTTATATCCGGGCCCGGGCCATCCGGCACCTGGAAAAGGGCCGCGTGGTGATCTTCGGCTGCGGCATCGGCAGTCCGTTTTTCTCCACGGACACCGCAGCTGTGCTGCGGGCGGCGGAGATCGGCGCGGACGTGATCCTGCTGGCCAAGAACATCGACGGCGTGTACGACTGCGATCCGGCTAAGTTCTCCACAGCCAAGAAGTTCGACTCCATCACCTATGACGATGTGTTGGCCCGGCACCTGTCTGTCATGGACAGCACGGCCACCAGCCTCTCCATGGACAACCACATCCCCGTGCTGGTCTTCGCTCTGAAGGATCCCTATAATATCATCCGCGTCCTGCGCGGAGAAAAAATCGGAACAATTGTAAAGGAGGCATAAACCCCATGCTGAAAGATGAATACAAGATCTACGAGGAAAAAATGAAGAAGAGCATCGAGTCCGTGAACAGTGATTTTGCCGCTGTGCGCGCGGGCCGTGCCAACGCCGCCGTGCTCAACCGCATCTCCGTGGACTATTACGGCACCCCCACTCCCATCCAGCAGATCGGCTCCGTGTCCTCTCCCGATCCCCGCTCTCTGGTCATCACCCCCTGGGACAGCTCCCTCCTGCGCGCCATTGAAAAGGCCATTCTGGAGTCCGATCTGGGCATCAACCCCCAGAACGACGGCAAGTGCATCCGCCTCTCCTTCCCCCAGCTCACCGAGGAGCGCCGTAAGGAGCTGGTGAAGCAGATCCATAAGTATGCCGAAAACGGCAAGGTGGCCGTGCGGAACATCCGCCGGGACGCCATGGATAAGTTCAAGAAGATGCAGAAGGCCTCCGAGATCACCGAGGATGAGCTGAAGCTGGCGGAAAAGGACCTGCAGAAGATCACCGACGACAACTGCAAGGAGCTGGATAAGCTTCTGGAAACCAAGGAAAAGGAACTGATGTCGGTCTGATGGGGCTGTTTTCCAAAAAAGTCTCTCATAAGGCGGGGCAGGTGGATAAAAGCCGCCTTCCCCGCCACATCGCTATCATTATGGACGGCAACGGTCGTTGGGCGAAGAAGCGCGGCCTTCCTCGCACTGCCGGCCATAAGGTAGGGGCGGAGACGTTTCGCAAAATCGCGCTGTACTGCAAGTCCCTGGGTGTGGAATACCTGACGGTGTACGCCTTCTCCACGGAGAACTGGAAGCGGCCCGCCGACGAGGTCAGCACCATCATGGGCCTGCTGAAGAAATACATGCAGGAGGCCATCGACACCATGGAGCGGGATCAGATGAAGCTCTGCTTTTTCGGCGATCTCTCGGCCCTGAGTCCGGAGCTGCAAACCCTGGCCCGCAAGGCCGACCAGGTGGCCAGCCGGGTGCACGGCTTCCAGGCGAACCTGTGCATCAACTATGGCGGCCGGGACGAGATCCTTCATGCGGCCCGGGCCTGCGCTGCGGCGGGGGAGGAGATCACCGAGGAGAACTTTGCAAAGCATCTCTATTCCGCCGGCATCCCCGACCCGGAGCTGATCATCCGCCCCAGCGGGGAGCTGCGGCTGAGCAACTTCCTCCTGTGGCAGTGCGCTTATTCGGAGTTTTACTTCTGCGATACCCTGTGGCCGGACTTTGCCGAGAAGGATCTGGACGCGGCCATTGTGGCTTATCAGCAGCGCGATCGCCGCTTCGGCGGAGTCAAGTAAGAGAAATATAAAACAAAAAGGAACAAATCTATGAAACAGAGAATATTGGTGGCGGTCATCGGCATCCCGCTGCTGCTTTTGGTGCTGTGCTGGGCGCCCCATTGGGCCACGGCGGCGCTGCTGGCGGCATTGGGTGTCATCGGCGCTCACGAGCTGCTGGCGGCGGTCTCCGGCCCGGAGAAAACGAAGCGTCTGTGGGTTCTGGCGGGCTTTCAGGCCGTGTTCACGGTGTTTTCCACCTATGCGGGCATGGCGGGCTACGGCTCCGTGGGCATCACACTGATGCCCTGGCTGCTGTGTGCCTCGGTGGCGCTGCTGTTTTTCCTGGCCGTGCGGTGGTATGGCCGGGAAAACGCCATTGCCTTTCAGGACATCTGTGCGGTGCTGCTGGGCGGCGTAGCCATTCCCCTGGCCATGAGCTGCCTGCTGCGCCTGCGGCTGATGAGCTATGGCGGCGGATTGGTGCTGATGCCCCTGGTGGCGGCGTTTATGAGTGATTCTGCGGCCCTGTTCACCGGCATGGCCTGCGGCAAGCATAAGCTGGCCCCCAAGGCCAGCCCCAAGAAGACCGTGGAGGGCGCCGCAGGCGGCCTCGTGGGCGGCGTGCTGGGTATGATCGTTTTTCGCATTATCTTCTTTTTCGTCACGGTGCAGCCCCTTTCCATCGGCTGGTGCATGGTCATCGGCCTGGTGGGCGCGTTCATGGGTCAGCTGGGAGATCTGAGCTTTTCCATCATCAAGCGCCAGTTCGGCATCAAGGACTATGGCCGTCTGCTGCCGGGCCACGGCGGCGTGCTGGACCGGTTTGACAGCGTCATCTTTGCCGCTCCGGTGGTGTGGATGATCGCCTGCGCGGTGGGGATGTGATAAAATGAGTAGGTGTATATCTGTTTTGGGCAGCACCGGCTCCATCGGCCGGCAGACGCTGCTTGTGGCGGAGGAATTGGGCCTGCAGGTGGCAGCCCTGACCGCCGGGCGGCAGATCGATCTGCTGGAGCAGCAGGCACGGCGCTTTCGCCCGTGCCTTGTTGCCGTGTTTGAGGAGCCGATGGCCCAGGCGCTGCGAGAGCGGCTGGGTGACACGCCTATTCAGGTCATGAGCGGTATGGAGGGCCTTCTGGCGGCGGCATCTCTGCCGGAGGCTGACACCGTGGTCACGGCGGTCATGGGCAGCGTAGGGCTGGAGCCCACCCTTGCGGCTATCCGCGAAAAAAAGCGCATCGCCCTGGCTAATAAGGAGACCTTGGTGTGCGCCGGGGAACTGGTGATGGCGGAGGCAAAGAAATACGGCGCGGAGATCGTCCCGGTGGATTCGGAGCATTCCGCCATTTTTCAGAGCCTTCAGGGCTGCCGGGACAGGGGGGAGGTCAAGCGCCTCCTGCTCACCTGCTCCGGCGGGCCGTTTTTCGGCAAATCCTTTCAGGAGCTTGAGAACATGACGGCGGCGGACGCCCTGAAGCACCCCAACTGGACCATGGGCGCAAAAATCACCATCGACTCCGCTACCCTTATGAATAAGGGGCTGGAAATTATCGAGGCTATGCGCCTGTATGACTTGCCCCTGTCCCAGGTGGACGCGGTGATCCACCGCCAGAGCATCGTCCACTCCCTGGTGGAGTTCCGGGACGGGGCCATGCTGGCCCAGCTGGGTACGCCGGACATGAAGCTGCCCATCCGCTATGCCCTGACCTATCCCTACCGAGCCGAGACCCCGGATAGAACCTTGGATCTGCTCTCCTGCGGACCCTTGACTTTTAGCGCCCCGGACGAGACGGCCTTTCCCTGCCTGCGCATCGCCCGGCAGTGCGCCGAAACGGGGGGCACCGCCTGCGCCATTATGAACGGGGCCAACGAGGTGGCCGTGGCGCAGTTCCTGCGGGGGGAGATCGGGTTCAACGACATTTCCCGCCGGGTAGAGCAGGCTCTTTCCCGGGTGCCGGTGAAATATCGGCCGAGCCTTTCGGATATACTGGAGGCAGACCGGCTGGGCCGGGATGCCGCCCGGTAAATCAGACAATATTTGCGCCGAAGTGGAGGGTTTATGTCGACAATTGTGTATATACTTGTAGCCGTGCTGGTGTTCGGATTCCTCATCGCCGTCCATGAGCTGGGCCATTTCATGGCCGCCAAGGCCTGCGGAGTGCGGGTGAACGAATTTTCCGTGGGCATGGGGCCGGCACTGCTGAAAAAGCAGAAGGGGGAGACCCTGTACGCCCTGCGCTGCCTGCCCTTCGGCGGCTTCTGCGCCATGGAGGGGGAGGACGAGGCCTCCGACGATCCCCGGGCGCTGGAGAACAAGCGCTTCTGGGCGAAGCTCCTGATCTTCGCCGCCGGCGCGGGGATGAACTTCCTGGCCGGCCTGCTGATCCTCCTCTGCCTCAACGCCGGGGCCAAGGCGTATGTTACCCCTGTGATCGCGGATTTCGCCGACGGCTGCCCCCTCCAGGGAACACTCCAGGCGGGGGATCGGATCGATGCCATCGACGGCGAAAAGGTTTACGTTTACAGTGACGTGTCCATGCTGCTGAATGCGAAGCAGGGGGACCGCCATGACCTGGTGGTCATCAGAAATGGCCAGCGGACGGAGCTTCCCGCCGTGGAAATGGTTCGCCGGGAGTATAAGGATAAAAATGACAAAGCCTACACCGGCTACGGCCTGAATTTCACTGCCAAGGAGGCAACCTTCGGCGACCGGATCCACCAGAGCTTTGCCAACGCCGCCGACTTTGTGCGTATGGTGCGCCTGTCCCTGCAGATGCTCGTCACCGGCCAGGCGGGGGTCAAGGATCTCAGCGGCCCGGTGGGTATCGTTTCGGTGATGACGGACGTGGGGCAGAGCAGCGGTTCCACCTCTGCCGCCGTGCGCAATATTGCGTATCTGGCGGCCATGATCGCCGTGAATCTGGCGGTGATGAACCTGCTGCCGCTGCCGGCTTTGGACGGCGGCAAGATCTTCTTTCTGGTCATCAACGCCCTGTGCATGCTGGTGATCAAGAAAAGGATCCCCCAGAAATTCGAGACCTATGTGCATCTGGCGGGCTTTGGCCTGCTGATGCTGCTGATGCTGGCGATCACCTTCCAGGATGTGTGGAAAATTTTTCAGTAACCGGTGATAATTCCTGCGGAGGTTTCAGCAAAAAGACTTGCAGTCCGCTACGTGTATATTTTTGCCGCAAGGCGGCAAACTCTGTGAGGCTTTTTTGGTTTTGTTTTTTACGAGGGAGAAAGGAGCGGCAAGAATATGAGTAAGCAAATTCAGGTGGGTGCCGTGGCCGTGGGCGGCGGCGCAGCCGTGTCCATCCAGTCCATGTGCAATACTCCCACCCAGGATGTAGAGTCCACCGTGGGCCAGATCCTCCGCCTGGAGGCGGCCGGGTGCGAGATCATCCGGGTGGCCGTGCCGGATGCGGACGCGGCCCGGGCTGTGGGGAAAATCAAGCGCCGCATCCATATCCCCCTGGTGTGCGACATTCATTTTGACTATAAGCTGGCCCTGCTGTGCGCCCAGCAGGGGGCGGACAAAATTCGCATCAACCCCGGCAACATCGGCTCTCAGGATAGAGTGCGGGCCGTGGCGGATGCCTGCCGGGAGCGGGGGATTCCCATCCGCATCGGCGTCAACGGCGGCTCGCTGGAAAAAGAGCTGCTGGCCAAATACGGCGGCGTTACGCCGGAGGCTCTGGTGGAGAGTGCCCTGGGTCATGTGCGCCTGCTGAATGACTGCAATTTTGACGACATCTGCATCTCCGTCAAGTGCTCCGGCGTGCCGGTGAATATGGCCGCCTACCGCCTGCTCCGGGAGAAGACGGATTATCCTCTGCACCTGGGTGTCACCGAGGCGGGCACTCCCACTATGGGCGTTCTGAAGTCCGCTATGGGCATTGGAGGCCTTTTGTGCCTGGGCATCGGGGATACCGTCCGGGTGAGCCTGACGGCGGACCCGGTGGAGGAGGTGCGCGCGGCCAAGCAGATCCTCTCTGCCGCCGGAGTGCGGCGCTTCGGGCCGAATCTCATATCCTGCCCCACCTGTGGCCGCACCCAGTACAACATGATCCCCATTGCCCGGGAGGTGGAGCGGCGGCTGGAGGGCTGCGACAAAAACATCACCGTGGCGGTGATGGGCTGCGTGGTCAACGGGCCCGGGGAGGCCGCCGCTGCCGATGTAGGCATCGCCGGAGGCAAGGGCGAGGGCCTGGTGTTTCGCCGGGGCGAGATTCTGTATAAGGTGCCGGAGGACGAGCTGGTGGATGCACTGATGGATGAGATAGAGAAGCTTTGAGTATGGAAAAGATAGGATTTTTAGATTTTTTCGGCAGCTTTCTGCCGCCTCATGACCTGCGCCCGCTTTTAGCGGGCGCCAAGCTCGTAGGGGGAGAACTGAACCGGGGGAGCCGCACCCTGGAGGCGGAGGTGGAGAGCCCGGAGTCTGTGCCGGATGCCGCCGTGACGGCTCTGGAGCAGCTTTTGCAGGCGCATTATGACCTGCGCCAGGTGCGGCTGCGCTTTGGCTCTGCCTCCGGAAAAAAGAGCAGCGAGCAGGTGCTCTTCGGCAAGAGCATCAAGGGCCGCCCCGTCTCCATGGAGGGACTGAACCCCAAGATGGGCGCCGTTGTGGTGGAGGGCAAGGTGTTTTTCGTGGACTGTCATGAGACCCGCCGCCCCGGCGTGTGGGTGCTGACCTTCGACATGACGGATTATAAAAACTCCGTCACCGTCCGTAAGTATATGCAGACCCGGGAGCTGGGCGGTCTGCAAAATGCCATTGCCCCGGGGATGTGGCTGCGGGTGCAGGGGACCATGGAGCTGACCCGGGACGGCAAGGACGTGCAAATGAACCCCTACAACATCATGAAGATATCTCACGAGGCCCGGAAGGACACCGCCCGGGAGAAGCGGGTGGAGCTGCATCTGCACACCCGTATGTCCAACATGGATGCGCTGACGGACCCTGCGGCGGTGATTAAGGAGGCCATTTCCTGGGGCCATCCGGCCATCGCCATCACTGACCACGGCGTGGTGCAGGCATTTCCCGATGCCTGGCACACGGCCAAGGGCAAGATCAAGATCCTCTACGGCGTGGAGGGGTACTTCATCAACAATCTGGACGACCGGGTGGCGGTACACGGCCCGGCGGACCAGGATTTTGACGACGAGATCGTCTGCTTCGACATTGAGACCACGGGCCTGCAGGTGATGCGGGAGGCCATTACGGAGATCGGCGCGGTGGTGCTGAAAAACGGGGAGATCACCGACCGATTCCAGACCTTTGTGAACCCCGGCCGCCGCCTGACCCCGGAAATTATCGGCCTCACGGGCATCACCGACGCCATGCTCAAGGACGCACCCCAGCCCAAGGAGGCTTTGGAGGCGTTTTTGCAGTTCGTAGATGGGCGGCCTCTGGCGGCCCACAACGCGGAGTTCGACATTGGCTTTATCCGGGAGGGCTGCCGCAAGGCGGGCCTGGAATTTTCTCCCACCTATGTGGACTCCCTGATTTTAGCCCAGAATCTCCTGCCGGAGCTGAACAAATTCAAGCTGGACGTGGTGGCGGAGCATCTGGACCTGCCCGCCTTCAACCACCACCGGGCCTCGGACGACGCGGGTATGGTGGGCTATATGCTCATCCCCTTTTTCGAGAAAATGCGCCGGGAGCTGGGCATCACCCGCCTGCAGGAGATCAACGGCAAGATGCTGGAGCTGCGGCCCCTGGGCAATAAAAACCACCGCCGTCCCAAGCATATTATCATTCTGGCCAAGAACAAGCTGGGCCTCAAGCACCTGTACCAGCTGGTGTCAGCCTCCAACCTGAAATATTTCAAGCGTTTCCCCATCATCCCCAAAACAGAGCTGGTGGCCCATCGGGAGGGCCTCATCATCGGCTCCGCCTGCGAGGCCGGGGAGCTGTTCCGGGCGGTGGCGGACCACAAGGACTGGGACGAGCTGAAGCGCATCGCCTCCTTTTACGACTACCTGGAGATCCAACCCCTGTGCAACAATCTCTTCATGCTGCGAAACGGTGAGGTGGAGTCGGAGGAGGAGCTGCGGGACTTCAACCGCACCATCGTCCGCCTGGGCACGGAGCTGGGGAAACCCGTCTGTGCCACCGGGGATGTGCACTTTATGGAGCCGGAGGACGAGATTTATCGCCATGTGCTCCTGGCCAGCAAGAAATTTCCCGACGCGGACAAGAGCCTTCCCATCTACTTCAAGACCACCGACGAGATGTTGGAGGAGTTTTCCTATCTGGGAGAGGAGACCGCCTACGATGTGGTGGTGAAGAATCCACGAGGCATCGCAGACCTGGTGGAGGAAATTGAGCTCTTGCCTCCGGGCCAGCTGTTCCCGCCCCGGCTGGAAAACTCCGAGCAGGAGCTTCACGACATGGTGTGGAACAAGTGCCACGAGCTCTACGGGGAGAACCCGCCCCAGCTGATCGTGGATCGGCTGAATGTGGAGCTGGGCGGCATTCTGGGCAAGTACGATGTGGTGTACATGTCGGCCCAGAAGCTGGTGCAGCGGAGCCTGGAGAGCGGCTATCTGGTGGGCTCCCGCGGCTCCGTGGGCTCGTCGTTGGTTGCCTACATGGCGGGCATCACGGAGGTAAACTCCCTGCCGCCCCACTATCGCTGTCCCAAGTGCAAGCATTCGGAGTTCATCACCGACGGCAGCTACGGCTGCGGCGCGGACATGCCCGATAAGATCTGCCCTGAGTGCGGCGAGAAGCTGGTGAAGGATGGGTTCGACATCCCCTTTGAGACCTTCCTGGGCTATGGCGGCGGCAAGGTGCCGGATATCGACCTGAACTTCTCCGGCGAATACCAGGCCCGGGCCCACCGCCACGCGGTGGAGATGTTCGGCGAAACCCAGGTCTTCCGGGCCGGGACCATCGGTACCCTGGCGGAAAAGACCGCCTACGGCTTTGTGCGCAAGTACCTGGAGGAGCGGGACATCACCGCCGGAAACGCGGAGATGAATCGCCTGACCCTGGGCTGCGTGGGCGTGCGGCGCACCACCGGCCAGCACCCCGGTGGCCTGGTGGTGGTGCCGGACGACATGGACGTGGAGGATTTCACCGCCGTGCAGCATCCGGCGGATGCCGAGGATGCCGAGACTATCACCACCCATTTTGAATACCACTGCATGGAGGACAACCTCCTGAAGCTGGACATGCTGGGCCACGATGACCCCTCCATGATCCGCATGCTGGAGGATCTCACCGGGGTCAACGCCCGGGCCATCCCTCTGGACGACCCAGACACCATGAGCATTTTCACCTCCTCCAAGGTGCTGGGCTTTGAAAATGATCCTCTTCTGGGCCCCACCGGGGCCGTGGCCATCCCGGAGTTCAACACCCGCTTTACCCGCCAGATGCTCATTGATACCCAGCCCAAGGATTTCAATACCCTGGTGCGGCTTTCTGGCTTCTCCCACGGCACGGACGTGTGGCTGGGCAACGCCCGGGATCTGATCGTCAGCGGAACGGCCTCGGTTCTGCAGACCGTGGGCTGCCGCGACGATATCATGCTCTACCTCATCTCCATGGGTCTGGACCCCAAGATGAGCTTCAAGATCATGGAGGCTGTGCGAAAGGGCAAGGTGAAAAAGGGCGGATTCCAGGAGGGCTGGGTGGAGGCCATGGAGGATCACGGCGTGCCGGAGTGGTACATCGAGTCTTTGGCCAAGATCGGCTACCTCTTCCCCAAGGCCCACGCCGTGGCCTATGTGATGATGGCCTTCCGCATCGCCTGGTTCAAGGTGCATAAGCCCTTGGCCTTCTACGCCACCTTCTTCTCCATCCGGGCCAAGGCCTTTGACGCGGAGTTCTGCTGTGCCGGAAAGGAGGCTGTGGAGCGGAAAATTCACGAGATCGAGAACAACAAGGACGCCACCGCCGTGGAGCAGAACCTGATGGTAACGCTGGAGGTGTGCTACGAGTTTTATCTCCGGGGCTTCCACTTCGACACCATCGATATTTACCGCTCGGACGCCACCAAGTTCACCATCACCGAGGGCGGGCTGCTGCCGCCCCTGATCTCTGTCCACGGGCTGGGGGAGGCCGCCGCCCAGGACACGGTGGAAAAGCGCAGGGGCAAGACCTTCATCTCCGTGGAGGAGTTTTCCATATGCTGCAATAAGCTGTCCAAGACGCATATTGAGCAGCTGAAGGCCTTGGGTGCTTTCGCCGGCATGGCGGATACCAGCCAGGTCAACCTGTTTGACGGGTTTTAAAACAAAACAGCAGGGAGCAGATCGAATGAACTGCTCCCTGCTGTTTTATGCGCGTTTTATTCGTCGTAAATGCCCAAAATGACAATGCCTGCCACCACCAGGGCGATCATGAGATAGTGCTTCCAGGAGAGCTTTTCCTTCAGGAAAATACGGCTCCAGACCACCGACAGCACGCAGTAGGCGGAGATGATGGGGGCCGCCAGGGCTACATGCTCCGTGTCCGCCAGGGCGTAGATGTAGGCGAACTGGCCGGCGGTCTCGCACAGAGCGCCCAGGTACTTGGGCCCCTCCCGCTTAGGCACCAGCTTCTGCCTGCGGATGAGCACCACATACACGAAGCACACGATGCCCGCCGCCAAAAATGTCAGCTCATAGGCGCAGTTGGCGCTGTCCTCATTGAGGGTTTCCAGCACCTTGCTGTCGGCGAAGGTGCCCAGGGCGTCCAGCACACAGTAGAGAATGGGTAGAAGCAGTGCCAGAGCGGACTTGGCATACTTGTAGTTGCCTGCCTCCTGGCGAGCCAGGCGCAGCTCATCGTCCTCCCGGGCCTCCACAATGCCCAGCCCGATAACGCCCACACACACCAGGGCCATGGCTGCATACTGGGCCGGGGCCAGTAGGGCAGACCCGGTGATGATGCTCAGCACTGCCACCATCGCGCCGGAGGAGTTGCAAATGGGAGACGAGATGGACAGCTCAATGTACCGCAGGCCCACATACCCCAGGGTCATGGACAGGATGTACAGGATCGAAACCGGAAGATAGGTGAGGATGATAGAGAAATTAATTTCCGTGCCGCCGATAAAGATTTCGTAGGCTGCGTGCAGACCCATGACCACGCCCACAGCCATGACCATTTTCAGGTGGGCGTACTTGTCGTCTGCATCCCGGCAGCCGATTTTAGAAAACAGATCCGATCCGCTCCAGAACAGAAGCGCGATCACAGAAAACCAAAACCACATAGATGAAAAGACTCCTTATTATTTTATAGTTTAATGATTCCGGCGTCCGCCAGCTTTTGCATACTCAAAAGAATGCCCAGCTTGCCGTGAAACCAGGTGAGACCGCCCTGGAAGTAGACCGCATAGGGGGGGCGGATGGGCCCGTCGGCGGAAAGCTCAATGGAGCTGCCCTGCACAAAGGCTCCGGCGGCCATAATGACCTCGCTCTCATAGCCGGGCATAGCCCAAGGCTCCGGGGTCACATAGCTGTCCACGGCGGCGGCGGACTGGATGCCCTTGCAGAAGGCCACCATGGCCTCCTTGCTGCCTAACTCCACGGCCTGGATGATGTCGTGTCGACTCTCGGCGGAGCCGGGCACCACCCGGAACCCCAGCTTTTCATAGCAGGCGGCGGCAAATACAGCGCTTTTCAGCGCCGATGCCACCACCGTGGGCGAGAGGAACAGCCCCTGGTAAAAGGCGGGCATCAGCCCCAGATTTGCGCCTACCTCCTGCCCAAGGCCCGGGGCACTGAGACGGTAGGCGCAGCGGTCCACGCATTCCCTCTTGCCGCAGATGTAGCCGCCGATGGGGGCCAGGCCGCCCCCGGGATTCTTAATGAGGCTCCCCACGATCATGTCTGCTCCCAGGTCTGAGGGCTCCTGCATCTCCACAAATTCGCCGTAGCAGTTGTCCACCATGCAGAGCACATCGGGCTTGCATTTTTTGCAAAATGCGATCAGCTCCCCGATCTGTTCCACGGAAAAGGTGGGTCTTGTGGCATATCCCTTAGAGCGCTGGATGGTGATGAGCTTGGTTTTCTCCGTAATGGCCCGGCGAATGCCCTCATAGTCAAAGGTGCCGTCAGGCAGCAGCTCTACCTCCCGGTAGCTCACGCCGTATTCCGCCAGGGAGCAGGGGGAGGGACGGATACCGATGACCTCCTCCAGTGTGTCGTAGGGCCGGCCCACAGGGCTTAAAAGCTCGTCTCCGGGCCGTAGATTGGCACTGAGGGCCACGGTGAGGGCATGGGTGCCGCAGGTGATCTGGGGCCGCACCAGGGCTGCCTCCGTGTGGAAGCAATCGGCGTAAACCCGCTCCAGATTATCCCGCCCCTCATCGTCATAGCCGTAGCCGGTGGTGGCGGCAAAGTGGGTGGCGTTGACCCGGTTTTTCTGCATGGCCGAGAGCACCTTGCACTGGTTGTACTCCGCCACGGCGTCGATCTTCCGGAACTGGTCCGCAAGATCCCCTAGAATCTTCTCGCCAAAATCATACACGGCCTGGGACACGCCCAACTGCCGATACATCTCGTTCATCATTTTTTCTCTTCCTCCGAACTCTGCAAAATTTCCTGGGCAACCCGGTCCAGTACCTCCGGCCGGGAGACCACCAGGCCCTGACTTTCGCTGCCCAGAATCAGAAGCGTGTCCCCGGGGCGTATATTGAAAAACTCCCGGGCCTCCTTGGGGATCACGATCTGACCCCGGTCGCCCACCTTGGCGGTACCGAAGACCCGCCGGGTGGGAGAGCGACCCAGAATATGTTTTCCTTGGGGCATAAGCTCACCTCATAAAAATCATCTTTTTCATATTTGTGTGACAGATGGAAGTATAACACACTCGCGGAAAAATGCAACCCCTTTCCCCCAAAAAAGCCTGTATTCCAAAGAATACGGGCCGCAAGCTATATGAACATAACATTGTGAAGCTGCATCGGCCCGCCCCACCGCACCTCTTGAATACATCCTGTAGGGGCGACCCTAGCGGTCGCCCGACCGCCCCGTCTGAGACATAATCGCAGGGGGAATCCGTTCCGCCTGTAGGGACGGACGACCCTGTCCGCCCACTCCATAAGCGCCCATAAACTGCGCACGGGCGGGGTGGAACCCCGCCCGTTTCCCATGTAAAGAACGATCCCGTAGGGCGGGCTGACCGCAGCCCGCCGTCTTACCCAAGCCTCTCCGGAAACTCCACCCCGTTCAGCCGCAGGATCGTCCGCAGGGGATAGTCCCGATCCAGATAGTTCTTGCAGTACCACTCAAAGGTAGCCTCCGGCAGGTGCATCAGCTCCGGGGCCTCGCACCGGAATACTTCAAAGGTCTTCTGATCCCCCGACAGCAGCGCCGCCAGCACATCCAGCCGCTTTTCCTCCACCAGCCGCTGGCAGCACGCATCCATCAGGGCGGCGCACACCTGCTCCTCCCGGGATGCAAATTGCTCCTTGTTTCCCAGCCAGTACAGGAACTCGTTGGGGTCCAGATCCAGCTTCGTGGTGATCTGGCTCAGCTTGTAAAACTCCTGCCAGTCCTTCCGTTTCAGCACATCGATGAGGTACTGCACCAGCCCGTCGTCCAGGGCGATGCAGTCCAGAAACACCTCAAAGGCGTGCTTCCCCGCGTCCGGATCCGGCTCCTTGTCCGCAGGCGCTTCCGGCTCCCCCGGCTGCCTCTCCTCCCGGGTCTGCCCCGCCAGAGCCTGAGCCGCGGAGAGCATATCGTCCATGGAGAAGCTGTCATAGGCCTCCTGGGGGATCTGCTCCCCGGCCGCAGCGGCGCATGCGCGCACAAAGGCGGGGATGCCCATAGCGCTGATCTGCTGCTGCAGCTCCATAGCCCGGCGCATCTCGTCCGTCTCCGTCAGGGTGATACCCTCCGGCGCGGCCAGTGTGCCCTCGCAGATTTGCGTCATATATTGCAGGTAATATTCAAACAGTGTCATAGTATATCCTCGCTTTCCATCCAAAACTTTACCACACCCGGCGGGGAATTGCAAGACGCGCGTATATATGGTAAGATGTCCCCAAAGGAGGGGAGAAGATGCAGGAATACTATGCCGCACCCATGGAGGGCCTCACCGGCTGGCGCTGGCGGCAGGTGCATGCGTCCTTGTTCGGCGCTGCGGATCGTTACTATACACCCTTTTTGTCCCCCAACGCCAATTTTGAGTTCCAGACCAAGGAGCTGCAGGAGATTGACCCGGAGCATAACCTTAACCTACCCGTGGTGCCGCAGATCCTCACCAATCGGGCGGAATACTTCGTCTGGGCAGCCCGGGAATGCCGGAGCCGGGGCTATGGTGAGGTGAATCTGAACCTGGGCTGTCCCTCCGGCACTGTCACGGGGAAGAATAAGGGGGCGGGTCTGCTGCGGGAGCCGGAGCTTCTGCGCCGGCTGCTAGATGGGATCTTCGACGCCCTGCCGGACCTGAAAATCTCCGTCAAGACCCGTATCGGCTGGGACGATCCCACCCATTGGCCTGCCTTACTGGCGCTGCTGAATGAATACCCCATTGCGCTGCTCATCGTTCACCCCCGCCTACGCACGGAGTTCTATAACGGATCGGTCCACCGGGAGGCCTTTACCTGGGCCCGGGAAAATACCCGCCTGCCCCTTTGCTATAACGGGGATCTTTTCACCCCGGCGGATGTCGCCGCCGCGCCTTCGGTGCCCCTGATGTTCGGCCGGGGCCTGCAGTCAGACCCATCCCTGCTGCGCCGTCTCCGGGGCGGCGCACCGGCCACGATGTCAGAGCTGCGGGCCTTCCACGATGCCCTTTATGCCGCCTACCGCCGGGACTTCAGCGGCGATGTGCCGGTGCTGCACCGGATGCGCGAGCTGTGGAACTATCTGGCCGATAGCTTCCGGGATACCCAGGAGCTTTTGCGCGCCGTCCGCAAGGCCCGCACCTGCGCCGCCTATGACCAGGCGGTGGGGCGTTTTTTTGTCAAAGCGGAGCTGCTGTAAAGGGGCCGGAGACTGTCGATAAAGTGCTAAGATTGCGACAACGGTAAGGAAAGGGTGTGTGAGGGAAGCCCAAGAAGGGTGCCCCTTACCGTTGAAATCAATAGTTTTTGAAACACTGAAAGAGTTTCAAAAACTTAGGCATCGTGTCGAAAAAGTCTTTTTCGACGCGATGTGGCCCCCCTCGGAAATCAATCCGAGGGGGGCCGTTCCTATTTGTGATTCAGTTCAGCACGAACACGGTGCAGTTGCGCCGCCCAAAGCGGCAGGCCTGGCTGTATTCATCGAACCAGAGGTCGATTTTGTTGCCCTTGATGCTGCCGCCGCAGTCGGCTGCGGTGGCCATGCCGTAGGTCAGGTAGCCGTCATCCGTGTAGATATAAAATTGCGTGCCGTAGGGGAACACGGAGGGATCCACGGCGATGTTGCCGTACTGCGTGGGACGCCCCGAGGCCGTCCATCCGTGGATGGCGTAGGCACTTGCATTGCACGTCACCTGGGAGGAGAAGAGCATGGTGTCGCCGGAGGCGAAGGTCAGGTAGCCGCTGCCGTCGTCATTGCGGTGTACGGACACCAGCGAGTCATCCCGGGAAACGGAGTCCACCAGTGTGCCGTACTTCACCACCTGGGTGACGGAATTATCCTCCGTGGCGGAGATGAATTCCGATCTGTCCAGCTGGCCCTTGACAAATACGTCCATATATGTCTGGGTGACGGTGCCGGGGACGCCCTGGGTGACGATCTCCTCTGTGCCCTTTGCCATCAGCGGATCGGCGATGCGCTCCTCGTCGAAGGGTGTCTGCACCTGCACGTCGCGCAGCCGGGTGTATTGGCGGCAAACGGTGATACTGGGCGTTCCGGTGGACACATCCACCACCACCATCTCGTCCTCTGCCACATCTACATGGCAGCGGCGCAGAAGATTGGCTATGGTCTCGTGCCGGGTGGTCACGGTGGCGGAGTCGGACTCCACGCTGCTTACGGACGCTGCCAGCAGCTGTACGCCGTCGGAGTTTTTCTCGGCGATGGAGGAGCCCTCCTCTGTGTCGGTGACCAGCACATCCTGTCCCTGGGGCAGGATCAGCTGCACATCGGCAGCGCCAGTGGTGTTGGAGCCGGTATAGAGCACGTCGCTCTGGTAGTTCAGCTCAGAGCCAGTGGTGACGGCGTGGGTCTCTTGCCCGTCAATGAGCAGGTACATGTCTGTGTCCACGGGAACGGGGGTCATGCAAATGCAAACCACGATCCCCAGCAGCGTCAGCGGTGCGAGGACGGGCAGCAGATAGCGCCGCCTCACAGGATGGTTGCGCAGAGCGCGCATATGGGATATAAGTGTTTGGATCATACGTCGATTCCTCCGCGGCGCAGGCCGATGGCCGGGGCGGAGGCTCCTTTCGGTTTCTGATTCATCTGCAAAAGTTAATGCGATGAAATTTATTTGTAATCAAAATGTTACACTTGTTACAAAAATAAATTTATCTGGAGTATAACACTAATTTGCAGATGTGTCAAGTTTTTCCGAAAATGCCCGGTTTTATGCGCCGAGCTGGGAGAAAAATCCTGCATTTTTTCTGCGGATAAAAACAAAACGGTTACAAACCCGTGAAAAAAAGAAATGGATTCGCTGTTGCCTGCACCGGCATCTTTTTGTATAATAAGAATGGAAATATAGGGCAAGGAGGGACTGTCATGCGTCCTGAATATATCGCCGTGGGCCGGATCGTCAACGCCCATGGCATCAAAGGTGAGGTTAAGTTAAATCCCGAGGGCTTTTTGCCGGAGTTTGTGGCCCGGTTCGATACGTTGTATATCGGCGGACAGGCTGTCCGGGTGAAGGGCCGCCGGGTGCATAAATCCACCCTTTTGCTGGCGCTGCCCGGCGTGGAGGATATGGACGCCGCCCTGGCGCTGAAGGGAAAGGAGGTCTCCATTCGCCGGAGGGACGCTGTGCTGCCCGCCGGGGAATATTTTGATGCCGAGCTGGAGGGCCTCACCGTTGTAGACGATGCCACCGGCCAGGAGCTGGGAAAGATCCACCGGGTGCTGCACTATCCGGCCCACAAGGTGTATGAGGTGCGGGGGGACCGGGAGTATCTGATCCCGGCGGTGCCGGAGGTGTTTATTGCCTCCGTGGATGTGGACGGCGGCGTGATGCGCGTCCACCTGATGAAAGGACTGGCAACCGATGAGAATTGATATCATGACCCTTTTCCCTGATGCCATTGAGGCCATGATGGGCCAGTCCATCATCGGCCGGGCCAGGGACCGGGGCTATATAGAGCTGTTCACCCACCAGATCCGGGAATACACCACCAATAAGCAGATGCAGGTGGACGATTATCCCTATGGCGGCGGCCGTGGGGCCGTTATGCAGGCCGACCCGCTGTACCGCTGCTGGGAGTACATCTGCGGCCAGGTGGGAGAGCGCCCCCACACCATTTACCTCTCTCCCTGCGGCAGGGTGTTCACCCAGGAGGTGGCTAAGGAGCTGAAGGCGGCGCATCAGAACATCATCCTTGTCTGCGGCCACTACGAGGGCGTGGACCAGCGGTTCATTGACGAATGCGTGGATGAGGAGCTGAGCATGGGGGACTTTGTGCTCACCGGTGGGGAGATCCCTGCCATGGCTGTGGCGGACTGCCTGTTCCGCATGGAGGAGGGCGTGCTGCCCGAGGAGAGCTGCTACACGGATGAGAGCCATTGGAACGGACTTCTGGAGTATCCTCAGTATTCCCGCCCCGAGCAGTGGCACGGGCGCAGAGTGCCGCCCATCCTCCTCAGCGGCAATCACGGCGGCGTGGATGACTGGCGCCGCAAGGAGAGCTATAAGCGGACCATGGCCCGCCGCCCGGATCTTTGGGTGCAGTTTGACCAGAGTGCCATCACCACCAAGCATGATAAGAAGGTGCTGCAGCAGGCGAAGGACGAGTTTGCTGCGGAAAAGGAAAACGACTTTGCCGTGAAGGAATCAAAAACCTCCGGCTAAGCGGGGCTTCAGCGTGTCAAAAAAGTCTCGCAGAGTTTGCCGCCCGGAGTCGGGCAAAAGGTAAAGGCATTTTCTCTTGGGTGGTTGCTCCCTTCGTGGGGCGGTGATGTCCGCCTCCCAGGGCGGACATCTTTTTTAGACGGTTATTGCGACCTGGGCGTAAGAGGAAATACCTCTCAGACGAGAAACGGTGGAATTTGTCTGCCACAGACGGATAAATTATGGGCGCAGCAGACTTAGGGTTCTTTGACGGAAAATCCGGAGTTTTTTGGCAGTCAACCCTCCGGCCAAGTCGGAGGGTTGACCTGGCCCTATAAGGGCATATTACTGGCAAGCCTCTCCATAGGCGCTGAATTTTATTTCGCGTGCATTCCCTGCCCTATCGCCCGTAAACGGCCTACCATCATCACGGAAAGGCATTTTGCCTGTCGGTGCGTCTATTACCTGCCATGAATTAGTCTCCTTATTTTTGTAAGTATAGGTCGGCAAACCTTTTCCTTACTCCAACTGGGAGACTTTTTCATGTCTTCGTTTTCCTTCGTCACATACTGATTTCCCCCTCTGTCAGAGCCAAACTGGGGACGTACTATGCAAAATATCTGATCATGAACAAGCACACGCCCCCGGCAGCATGGAACTGCCGGGGGCGTGTCAATATGTTATTCAATAATGCATGGATTCTTAATCCGCGGAACCCTCATTAACTATGTCCGCACTGTCAGCTTCCGCAGCAGCGGAATCATCATCTACTACGACATCGTCGGCGCCGTCATTTGCGGCAGCATACCCAGATGCAGGCTTTACATCATCTGAAGCACCATTTGAGCTATCCTGAGCATCCGATGCGGATGCCTTGGTGTTGACAGCGTCCGAGTCAGCCGCTGCAGGATTCTTTTCCTCCGGAGCCGGAGAGACCGGAGTTTCATCAGCCGGAGCATTGGACACCGGAGAATCATCCTTCGGAGTGGAGGGAGCCGCAGTCTTATCCTCAGAATCGGAGGAAGCGGTCGTATTATTCTCTGGAGTCGACACCGGGGTAGGTGCTTCCACCGTAGATCCATCCTCATTGGCTTTGTCGGATTCGTTTTGCGCCGGAGCCGCAGTCTCATCGGTGGCCTGCGAAGCATCGTTGGCCGTCTGGCCAGACCCGGAGGACTCAGCGCTCTTCTGGGCAGGAATATTGCCACCGTCTGCAAGCGGAGTGACACTGGTATTGTACGCTGCAACATCTCCCCAGATAGGCTCGATTACTACTCTGATATTTTTATCAGCCTGAATATTGACTCTAAACCCATCTCCGCTGATATTAGAGGTATAATAGGCTGTTCCGGCAGATTCATTATTCTCAAAAATTGTAATGCAGCAGAATCCCTTTGTGGACGTGTTGTCCGCTGCGGGAATGATTCGCAGCATATAACTACCCTTACCAGGAAGAGAAACCTCAAACTTACCGCCTTCGGCCTTGACTGCTTGCACGGTAGTTGCTTGGGCGTCATTCGTTTCCGAAGCATTGGCTGTGACATTTACATGCGAGATCTGGAAGGTCGCGGAACGTATAGTTGTGGTGCTGGCCTCTGTAGCGGCGGTGAACCAAGCCCAGCTTGCACCGCACAGACACACGGCGCAGATGCAGGCCCCGATCACAGACGGAGCAAGGAGACGCAGAATATTATCCGAATTCCTTCTCTTCTCTATGCGCTTTGCACGATAGGCCCACACAGAAGCGCGCGGTGATACGATGGCATTGTCCTTGCGGCGTGCACTGCGGATCAACTTTTTCTGCCTGGCAAGTATCAGCAAAAAGGCGGATACAACCAGTACAGTCAAAAGAATAACAGTGCCAATAATGCTTCCCATTGAGTTCGTATCTCCTTTCTGCTGCGTTTATAAACGATCAAAGGGCTGAATACCTTGGTGCGCCCCGATTTCTTTTATCAAACCTTCGCGGCGCTGTCGGCGGGGGATTCCTCCTGGGGCTTTACCTCACCGCCGCTTGCGGCATCTCCGCTGTTTGCGGCCATCTGCGCCTTCATCTGCAGGAGCTCCTGCATCATGCGCTGGGCCTCCGCGCGGTCAGCCTCGATCTTGTCCCGCTCTGCCTGCAGCTCAGCCTGCTGCTCCGATTTGTATTTGCGGAACAGGCGGATGCAGCGAATGCCTTCCAACAAAATGAGGATCAAAAACGGAATAAGAATGCAGACGATGTAGCCGGGCGTGGACTTCAAAAACTGGAAAAAGGTACCGACTTTCGGGATGCTCTTGCTGTATTTGCCGATCACATATTCGTAGGTGACAATGGTCTCGTCGTCCGTGTCGGTGGTCGTACCGTAGGTGATGAAGCCGGGCTCACCATTGGCGTCCGTGGTGAGCTTGCGGATCTTATGGGTGACGACCTCGCCGTAGTTAGAGCTGTTCTGCGAGGTATAAGAGATGATGTCGCCCTCCTGAAGCGTGGACGGATCGACTTCCTTTACCAGCACCAGATCGCCGGCGTTGAAATCAGTTTTGCTCATGGAGTCGGACAGTACGATGAACGCTTTGTATCCGAACAGGCTGCGTTCAGCGCGGTCAAAGGTCGAGACCGACACGATGGTAAAGACCATCATGCCCGCAGCAATGACCACGATCAGCCATACCACGATATTCCTGATTACATTCAGTGCTTTCATTGGGGGAGACTCCTTGTGTTATTCATTTTAACCCGAACCAGGTCATTTCGCTGAAAGTCCGGCGGGCCTTATGTAAAAAGCTTGTTCGGGTTATTCTTGGTTTGCGTGGCCTCAGCGCAGAGAGTAAAGGTCAGGTCGAGATCCTGGGTGTCATTGCCTTTGTCCTCGGGGAAGTAGAACTCCACCGTCAGATCCCGGCGCTGTCCGATCCGGAGGGTATCGTCGGCGGCCAGGGCGTTCTGCTGGGTCAGCTCACTGGCGGAACCGGAGCAGATAATCTTGCTGCCGTCCTTCACCGTGACGGTCAGCACATCGGCAAGCCCGCCGGAGATGTTGTCCAGATACAGACGGTAATAGACATCCCAGGTGCTGTCATTTTCGATGAAGAAATTTTTCCTGACCGTCATGCCCGGCTCAAAAAGAAACTCATGCTCCCGGATCACAGGCTTCCCGTCGTTAAGGTTGATCTTTACCTCCCCCGTGTGGAACAGGTTGTTGTTCACGGAAACGTTGGCATAAACAAGGGCGAAGGTGGTGATGCACAGGCAAATGGCCAGAAGGATGATGGCAACGATGCCGCCTGTCAGCTTTTTAGAGGTTTTGGTTTCAGCCATTTTCATTCTCCTCCCTGCGTTTGCGCGCTGCCAGCAGGAACACCAGAATGCCGCCGGAGCAAGCAGCCAGCAGACCCCACAGCACGGTGCCCGAGGTGTCGCCGGTGGGCACGGGGGTAAGGTTTCCGGTCTCCTCCACCCACCAGTTGAGATCCGCGATCAAATCCTTGTTTTGGTATTCATTTCCCACGCTTGTGTCCAGATAAGCGGTGATCTCGTAATACAGTGTATCGGTGGTGGTATTCTGAGAGGCCAGCTTATGTGTGACGCTTGCGGGCATAGTCTTCATCAGACCGTCATACATGATCTCACCTGTGGTCAGCAGTCTGACCCGCACGTTCATGACCTCGGCCAGCTTTTCATAGCCGGGGCGGACGGTAGCCCTGAAGTGTACGGTCACCTGATCGTGATAGGAGACCTGTACGCGGAAATACTTTGTTTCCGCATCGCCGGGGAACATATTGCCCACCTGGAACGGTGTGTTTTCGTCGGCCTGCCTGTTATACAGGGCAATGGTCACCGCCTGCTTGCTGGCAGCCGGTGTGTTCTGAGAGGGCTGCGGGGAGGTGGCAGAGCTGCTGCCACCGGAGGTCTGCTCCTGGCTGCCGCTCGTGGCGGACCCGACTCCATCGCCTGTGCCGGTATTGTCGTCCTCGTCCGGCGTGATCAGGTTATCCGGCACGAGAACGGTGGCAGGGGCGTTGCCGGCAGACTTGTTGCGCGCCAGCGTAACGCCAAGAGCTATAAGACTGAGGCCAAGCAGGACCGCCAGAACGATGATAGCGATTTTGATTTTCTTTTTTTGCTCCACCGATACGCAACTCCTTTATCTGATAGTACATTCCGTTCAGCGCCGGATGCCTGCGGGGCGCAGGTTCTGCGTCGGTCAGCGCTGCACCGGGGGAAGACCTGCGGCAATGCGCCTGCGCATACACAGAGCCTGCATTCCACCTGCCTGAAAAGATGTGAAAAATGAGAATGATCTGACGCTTTTCGCGGCGAAAAAACAGATTCGGACAGTTTTCCCCGCCATGCGCATAGAAATTATAACACTGTGGGAAGAGGAAATCAAGGAAAATCGTTGATTTTTCAAATAAAAAATAAAAATATGTGCAGTACTTTTAGCGCACTATGTCAGGTTTTACTGCGAACAGACGAAAAACAACGTCTTGATTTGCATGTACTCGCACATGATCTGCCCCAAATGACCGGGCCGAAGGGGGCGAAGAGCCTGCCGCCGGGATGTCGCCGAGGCATCAGAACCCCCGGTATTGCGCTTGTGTACGGCAGTGCCGTCCGCTGCGTCATGTCATTTGTTTTTTGCCCGCTGCGCCCGGCATAATTTCTTCACTTCCACTGCCGTGAGGGACAGCCCATGCAGGCGGTTGAGCATGGACATAATGCGCCCGGGCAGCCAGCCATAGGAGAGGAAACGGAGAAAATCCTCTCTTGCCTCGTCGGGCAGAATGATTGTCTTGCGTTTGTCCATATGGATCAGATCCTTTGTCCTGTGCCCTTCACCGGTGAGGGACGTGGGTCTTGCCCTGCCGCGTGTGGGTCTGCCGGAGTTATTCTTTGTGGAATATTCTACAGTATAAGCGAAAAAATGTCAATATTATTAACGAAAAAATAAAAAAATCAGAGGAGTTTACCGATTTTCTTTTTTATATCAAGTTCAGAGACTCCCGGACATGGAGTAGTGGGACTGAAAAGCGTCGAACATCGGTAAAAAAAGCAAGAGGATGCGGGAGGCATCCTCTTGCTTTTAGTTAGTGGAAGGGATTAGAAATTCTTAATGATCTCCACGATCTCGGAGCCGATGCGCTTCTGGGCTTCCACGGTGGCAGCGCGGATGTGTCGGGGCGTTAAGAAAATGTGCCGGTGGCACATTTTTAGCCGCCGACCGCAGCAGCTATGCTGCGAGGATGCCGAACGAGGTGCCGCGTGGTGAATCAGAAGTTCTTAATGATCTCCACGATCTCGGAGCCGATG
>URSX01000014.1 GCA_900550615.1 uncultured Eubacteriales bacterium | reverse complement strand
AGGCGATTTCGAGGAAGTGCCCCGATTGGCGGCCACGACAGTGGCCGGGAATCGGTTGGCACGACGGTGGGCAACCGCCGCCCCCTACAGATGCGTAATAAGAAGTGCGGCGGGCAGGTGACCGCCAGGGTCGTCACTGCGGCAGGTCGGTCATTGCAGCTTCTGCTTCAGCTCGTACAGCAAATTCAGCGCCTCAATGGGCGAGAGGGTGTCCACCTGCTCCCGGCGCAGGCGGGAGAGAACTTCCTCCTCCGCCAGGTTGGCCAGCGACACCTGCTCGTCCTCCTGTCGGGGCATGGCGGGCTCCCGCCCAGCCTGCTCCTCCAGCTCCCGGAGGATAGTCTTGGCCCGGCCGATGACCCCCTCCGGCAGACCTGCCAGGCGGGCCACCTCGATGCCGTAGCTGCGGTCAGCCCCACCGGGAATGATCTTGCGCAGGAAGATGATGTCATCTCCCCGGGTGCGCACGGCGATGTTGTAGTTCTGTACCCCGGGCAGGGTGTGCTCCATGTCGGTGAGCTCGTGGTAGTGGGTGGCAAAGAGGGTCTTGGCCCCCAGCTTTTTGGGGTCGGCGCAGTATTCCAGCACTGCCCGGGCGATGCTCATGCCGTCAAAAGTGCTGGTGCCCCGGCCAATCTCGTCCAGGATCAACAGGCTGTCCCTCGTGGCGGCGTGTAGGATGTCGCTGACCTCTGTCATCTCCACCATAAAGGTGGACTGCCCAGCGGACAGGTCGTCGGAAGCGCCGATGCGGGTGAAAATGCGGTCCACCACGCCCAGATGGGCGCTTCCCGCCGGCACAAAGGAACCGATCTGCGCCAGCAGCACGATCAGAGCCACCTGCCGCATGTAGGTGGATTTGCCCGCCATGTTGGGGCCGGTGATAATGGCCGCCCGCCCCTCCTTTTCGCCCATGTAGGTGTCGTTGGGCACAAACAGGGCGTCCGGACGCATCTTCTCCACCACCGGATGCCGTCCGTCCCGGATCTCGATGACGCCGGAGTCGTCCACCGTGGGGCGGCAGTAGTTGTTGCTCACGGCCACGGCGGCCAGGGAGCAAAGGCTGTCCAGCTCCGCCACGGTGGAGGCGCTGGCCTGAATGCGGGACACCTGCCCGGCAAGCTCTGTGCGCAGGTCGGTGAACAGCTGGTATTCCAGCGCTGCCACCCGGTCGGCGGCGGTGAGAATGTCGCTCTCCAGGTTTTTCAGCTCTTGGGTGATGTACCGCTCGCCGTTGACTAAGGTCTGCTTGCGGATGTAGGTGTCCGGCACCTGGTCCTTAAAGGAGTTGGACACCTCGATATAGTAGCCGAACACCTTGTTGTACCCGATCTTCAGGGTACGGATGCCGGTTTTTTCCTTTTCCTCCGCCTCCATGGAGGCCATGAGACCCTTGCCGCCGTGTAAGATGCCCCGGAGCCGATCCACCTCCGGGTGAAAGCCGTCCCGGATGAACTCCCCCTCCCGCACGGAAAAGGGCGGCTCATCCTGAAGGGTCTCCGCGATGCGCCCGGCCAGATCCTCCAGGGTGTCCAGCGTGCGGTGCATCTCCTGCAGCCGCCCCTTGGGGAATCCGGCCAGCAGCTGCCGTATGGCGGGCAGCTTTTCCATGGCGGCCCGCAGGGCCACCACGTCCCGGCCCCCGGCGCTGCCGTAGACGATGCGGCTCATGAGCCGCTCCATGTCGCCGATACCGCTCAGGGCCAGCATCAGCTCCTCCCGGGTAACGGTGTCGCTGACCAGCCGCTCCACGCAGTCGGCCCGGCGGTCAATGTCCTGCACGCTGAGCAGAGGGCGCTCCAGCCAGCTGCGGA
The DNA here is from genome assembly GCA_900550615.1 of uncultured Eubacteriales bacterium. GTDB lineage: Bacteria > Bacillota > Clostridia > Oscillospirales > Oscillospiraceae > Vescimonas. The sequence continues at coordinate 24,071 of URSX01000014.1, read as the reverse complement.
GCATCCGCGCGCCCATGGCGGTTCTGGTCTTGTCCAGCACCCACAGCAGGCTGCCTTTTTTCTCCTTGCTGCGCAGGGTCTCCGTCAGCTCCAGGTTGCGCCGGGCGGCAATGTCCAGCTCCATGAACTGGCCCTGGTGATAGTAGTCCAGTGTGTCAATGTGGGACAGGTCGCCCTTCTGCGTGTCGTGCAGGTAGCCCAGAAGGTTGCCCAGCGTCAGCATCACGGCGGGATTTTCCCGGGGCAGCTGCGAGAGCTCCTGCTCCCCGAACTGGGATGCCACCAGCGCCCGGGCGGTCTGCTCCTCCGTCTGACGCACCTCCCGGTGGCAGGAGAGCTTCTCCTCCGTCAGCACCCGCAGCGCCGCGTTCTGGGCGGCCTGTTCGTTCAGGATGATCTCCGCCGGGGAAAACCGCGCCACCTCGTTGAGAAGGTGCACGGCGGCGTCGGGGCCGGAAAAGGCTGTGGCGTGAGTCTTTCCGGTGGAGATGTCGCAGGCGGCAAAGCCTCCCTTGTCCTCCTCCAGCCACACGGCGGCGCAGAAGTTGCTGCGCCCGGCCTCCAGAGAGGCATCACCCAGCACTGTGCCGGGGGTCACCACCCGGATGATGTCCCGCTTGACCAGTCCCTTGGCGGTGGCGGGATCCTCCGTCTGCTCGCAAATGGCCACCTTGTAGCCCTTGGCGATGAGTCGGGCGATATACCCGTCGGAGGAATGGTAGGGGATGCCGCACATGGGCACCTTTTCATCGAAGGACTTGTTCTTGTCCTTGTCCCGGGTGGTAAGGGTCAGATCCAGCTCCCGGGAGGCGGTTCTGGCGTCTGCGCCGAACATTTCGTAAAAGTCACCCAGACGGAAAAACAGGATGGAATCCTTGTTCTGTTCCTTGATCTCCAGATACTGCTTCATCATGGGAGTCAGCTCAGCCATAGTCTGTCACATCTTTCTGCCGCATGGGCGGCGCATCTCATCTAAGAAGGTGGAAAACTTTGTGGAAAAGTGCAAAAATGTTTCTCTGTGGGACGGTTTCAGGCCCGCTTGAACATCTTCTCGATCTCGTAGCGGGTGAGCTTCGCCGCCACCGGGCGGCCGTGGGGGCAGTACTGGATCTCTCCCGACTGCACCCGTTCCACCAGTGCCCGCAGCTCCGCGGCAGAGGTGTGCATCCCGGCCTTGATGGCGGACTTGCAGGCCATGGTCTGCAGGAGGCTGTCCCGGGCGGCGGCGGGGTCGGCCCGGCCCAGACGCAGATCCTCGGCCAGCTCCTCCACCGTGGCGGCGGCGTCCTCCAGGCGGATGTCCGCCGGAATTTCGCGCACCAGCAGGGTGCCGGCGCCGAAATCCTCGCAGGAGAAGCTGAATTCCTCCAAAAGGGGCAGGCTGGCCAGGGCGGCGGCGTAGGCATCCGCCTCCAGGTCTACGGTCAGGGGCTGGAGCAGCACCTGGCGCATGGGCGGCTCCTGGCGCTCCTTCAGGGCGTTGAAGCGCAGCCGCTCGTGGGCGGCGTGCTTATCGATGAGCCAGAGGTTTTCGTTTTCATCCTGACAGATTATATAGGTATCCAGGGCCTCGCCCACCATGCGCCAGGGGGCGGGCCGGCCTGTAAGGGTCTGCTGAATGGGCAGGTCGATGGTGTTGCACCGGGGCGTAGGTTCCGGCATCGGCGCTGCCGGAGCGGGAGCGGATTCCACCACAGCAGCAGGGGATTCGGCGGGCGCAGAGATTACCTCCGCCGCCGGAACAAAGGCTGGGGCGGACGGAGTCTCCGTCCGGACGGGAGCCTCCGCCGGGGCGGGACTCGCTTTTATGAGCGGCTCGGGGCGGCGCTCCGGTACCTGGGCTGCGAGAGCCGGGCGCTGCACGCTGTCCCGGATGGGCAGCTTTGCGTCGGGGTTCACCGCAGGGCGGGCGGAATAGCTGCCCAAGGGGCGCTTTTCCGCCGGGGGTGTCTGCCGCCCCTTGTATTCCTGCACGGTCATGGACTGATAAAATGTTTGCTGTACCGGCTTGGGCGCGGGCTTTTCTCCGGCGGTGAGCAGATCCTTGACTGTGTAGTGCACCGCGTCGAACACGGCTCGCTCGTTTTGGAATTTCACCACGGTCTTGGCCGGATGGACGTTCACGTCCACTGCGTTTTTCGGCAGGGTGATGTGCAGCACGCAGCCGGGGAATTTGCCCTTGAGCAGGCGGTTGCGGTAGGCCTCCTCCAGGGCGGCGGTGAGCAGCTGGCTCTTGACAAACCGGCCGTTGATGAAAAACAGCTGCCGGGCTCGGGTGCCGCCGCCGTTTAAGGGCTTGGTCACGAAGCCCTCCACCTGAATGTCGCCGCCGCAGCCGCTGACCGGCAGCAGGCCCAGGGCAAAGTCCCGGCCCAGAGCGGCGTAGATGGCGGAGCGCAGCTGGCCGTCGCCGGGGGTGTGGAGCACCTCCGCCCCATCCCGGATCAGCTTCACGGATACCTCCGGATGGCTCAGGGCCAGATGGGTGACAACGCCCGTGACGGCGGCTCCCTCGGCGGTGTCCTTCTTCATGAATTTCATGCGGGCGGGGGTGTTGTAAAACAGATCCCGGACGCAGATGGTGGTGCCCTCGGGGCAGCCGGTCTCGGTGACTTCCCCGGGCACGCCGCCCTCTAAGTGGAGGTCCGCGCCTTGGTCCGCGCCTTTTTCCCGGGAAAAAATATCTACCCGGGACACGGCGGCAATGGCGGCCAGGGCCTCGCCCCGGAAGCCCAGGGTGCCGATGGCTGCCAGATCCTCCGCCCGGCGGAGCTTGCTGGTGGCGTGGCGCAGGAAGGCCGTGGGCAGCTGATCGGGGGCGATGCCGCAGCCGTTGTCGCTGATGCGCAGATAGGTGAGGCCCCCGTGCTGCACCTCCACAGAGATGGCGGAGGCTCCGGCATCCAGGGCGTTTTCCAGCAGCTCCTTGGCGACGCTGGCCGGCCGCTCCACCACCTCGCCGGCGGCGATGAGATCGGCTACATGGGAGTCTAAGCATTGAATGGTGGGCATGAAAACGCCTCCTTATATGGAAGGAATTGAGTAAATATGGGGCGGGGCTCTGCTCCTCCCGCGGGCGGACAGAGACGTCCGCCCCTACGGATAACAGGGAAACTGGTACGGAAACATTACGTCCCGCCCGGTAGACGCAGAAGCTCTCCCTGCCGCGCCAGGCCAGCGTGGGCCCGCGTGAGCGGCCAGCGGCTGCAGATGCAGAGACGATACGAAAGCACGGCGGTAAACTTGAGCGCTTGGTTCGCGTGGCAGAAGATTTCCATATGGACGGCACCCCAGCCGCGCAAAGGATTTTAAACCATGGGTTTTAACGGCGTTCTTTGGATACTTTCTGCCGCCGTTGGCAGAAAGTACCCCGCCGGAGGTATGCACACGACAAGGAGTATAATACGGGTATATTACGGATTGCCACGGACGCAAAGCGCCCTCGCCATGACATGATACATAAATATTCGTTATACCATCTCGCCAAACAGCGCCCAGGTGTTGCTGTCGGTGATCCTCACGTCCCGGTACTGGCCCAGGGCGGATTTGTCGCCTACAAGATGCACCAGCCGTCCCCCGGCGGTGCGGGCGGACAGGGGCCAGCGGCTGTCGTCCGTTTCGCCGTCCACCAGGCAGCGGAGGGTTTTCCCCACATAGCGGGCATGGTGGCGGGCGGAAATTTCATTCTGTGCGGTGCAGAGGGTGTCAAACCACTTCTGCTTCTCCGCCCGGGGTACGGGGTCGTCCATTTTGGCCGCCGGTGTGCCGGGCCGGGGGGAGAAGATGAAGGTGAACAGCGCGTCAAATTCTACCTGGCGCACCAGGTCCACCGTCTCCATGGCCTCGCTCTCGGTTTCCCCGGGGAAGCCGATGATCACGTCGGAGGTGAGTACCAGGTCGGGCATGACCTTCCGGGCGTAGTTGATAAGCTCCAGATACCGGGCCCGGTCATAGGGCCGGTTCATGGCCCGCAGCACCCGGTCACAGCCGGACTGCACCGGCAGGTGCAGCTGGTGGGCCACATGGTGGCTTTTTGCCATAGTGTCAAAGAGCTTGGAGGATGCGTCCTTGGGCTGGGAGGACATGAACCGCAGGAGGAAGTCCCCGTCGATCTTGTCCAGCTCCTGCAAGAGGTCGGCAAAGTCATGCCGGGGCTCTAAGTCCTTGCCGTAGGAGTTTACATTCTGACCCAGGAGGGTAATTTCCTTGTAGCCCTGGGCGGCCAGCTCCCTTACCTCGGAGACGATCTTATCCATGTCCCGGCTGCGCTCCCGGCCCCGGACATAGGGCACGATGCAGTAGGAGCAGAAATTGTTGCACCCGTACATGATGGAGACCCACGCCCTTGTCTTTCCCTCCCGGACAACGGGCATCCCCTCGGCGATGGTGCCGCTTTCGTCCTCTACGGAGAATACCCGGCCCCGCTGGGTGTAGACCCGGTATAAAAGCTCCGGGAACTTCCACATGGCCTGGGGGCCGAACACCAGATCCACGTGGCGGTAGCTGGTGCGGACCTTCTCCGCGATCTCCGGCCGCTGGGCCATGCAGCCGCACAGGCAGATGATCTGCTCGGGATTTTTCTTCTTGGTGTGGGTTAGAGCGCCCAGGTTGCCGAAGACCCGCTTTTCCGCATGATCCCGGATGGCGCAGGTGTTCAGCACGATGATGTCGGCTTGTCCTGCGTCCTCTGTAAATTCGCAGCCCATGGCCTGGAGCATACCCATGATATGCTGGCTGTCCGCCACGTTTTGCTGACAGCCGAAGGTATCCACCAGGGCCAGGGGCGTCCGGCCCCGCTGGCGGTGGATGTCCGCCAGCTTCCGCTCATATTCCCTTTGGCGCAGGGTGTCCTCCGCCGATAAAACCACTTGTTTTCTGTCCAAAATAATCCTCCGTCAGCGCCAAGGTGAAAAATGGCGCTATGTTTCGACTTTAATTGTAGAATTATATCACATTCCCCAGGGTAAAACAAGCCGCAGAGCGTTGCAAATTTCCGCCAATGTGTGTATGATAAGGGGAGCTGAGAACGTAAAAGGAGTTTTTTCTATGGTATGGAGCATTGCACTGCTGGTGATTCTCATCGGGGCAGACCAGGCGCTGAAATACTGGACGGTGACCCACCTGGCTCTGGGAGAGAGCACGGAGCTGCTCCCCGGGGTGCTGCAGCTGACCCGGCTGCACAACTACGGTGCGGCCTGGTCCAGCCTGTCGGGTAAGACCGTGGTGCTGCTGATCGTCACGACGGCGCTGCTGATCGCCGTGGCCTGGCTGCTGGTCAAAAAGATCGTGCGGCACCGGCTGGGAGTCGCGGCGGGACTTTTCATCCTGGGCGGCGGACTGGGCAACATGATCGACCGGGTATGGCACGGGTATGTGGTGGATATGCTGGACATTTCGCCACTGTTTGAGTACCCGGTTTTCAACCTGGCGGACTGCTTCGTGGTGGTGGGCGCCGTGCTGGGCGCGGTGTACTACCTGTGGTTCTACGATAAATACGATAAAAAGGAGCGCACCCATGGACACAAGGACCCTGACGGCCACAACTGAATCCGCCGGGGCGCGGCTGGATGCCTTTCTGGCCGCCCAGCTGCCGGATGTGACCCGCTCGGCGGCGGCCCGGCTCATTGAGAGCGGCTGCGTCACCGTGGACGGTAAGCCCGCCGGGAAAAGTGCTCGTCTCTCCGGCGGCGAAACGGTCTCCGTAACCCTTCCCCAAGCGGAAGAGCCGGAGGCCCGGCCGGAGGACATTCCTCTGGACGTGGTGTACGAGGACGGGGATGTGATCGTGGTGAATAAGCCCGTGGGCATGGTGGTGCACCCCGCCCCGGGGCACCCGGACGGCACATTGGTCAACGCCCTGCTGCACCACTGCGCCGGGAGCCTATCGGGCATCGGCGGCCAGCTGCGGCCCGGCATCGTCCACCGCATCGACCGGGACACCAGCGGCCTGATCATCGCCGCCAAGAACGACACTGCCCATAATTTTCTGGCCGCCCAGCTGGCGGATCACACCCTGGCCCGGACCTACGAGTGTCTGGCCGTGGGCAATTTCAAGGAAGACAGCGGCACCGTGGACGCCCCCATCGGCCGCCACCGGACGGACCGGAAAAAGATGGCCGTGGTGCCCGATGGTCGCCGGGCCGTGACCCACTGGGAGGTCATCGCCCGCTACCGGGGTGTCACCCATCTGCGCTGCCGCCTGGAAACGGGCCGCACCCACCAGATCCGCGTGCACCTGGCCTACATCGGCCACCCCATCCTGGGGGACACGGTGTACGGGGCCAAAAAACCCGTCCCCGGCCTCACCGGTCAGTGTCTCCACGCCACGGGCCTGGAGTTTATTCACCCCGCCACGGGGGAAAAAGTGTCCCTCACCTGCCCTCTGCCGGAGGAATTCACCCGGATGCTGGAAAAGCTGCAGCGGCAAGACTAACAGGCTAATATGAATGCAGCCGTGGGGCAAAGCCCCACGGCTGCATTTTTTGTTTTTTATCTCTGGTGCTCCCGGGCGTGGCGGCAGATGGCCGCAAAGGTCTGGGGACTGAGGTCGTGCTCGATCTTGCAGGCGTCGCTCTCTGCCGTTTCCTGATCTACCCCCAGGTTTACGAAAAAATTGGTGAGGGTCTGGTGGCGCTCCAGCATCTCCTGGGCGATGGCCATGCCGGTGGGCTCCAGGGTGATAAGCCCTGTTTTATCCATGGAGATATAGCCGTTTTCCCGCAGGCGCTTGGTGGCATAGCTGACGCTGGGCTTGGTGACGCCCAGATGCTCCGCCACATCGATGGAGCGAATAAAGCCGTGCTTTTTCAGCATCATCAGCATGGTTTCCAAATAGTCCTCCGAGGATTTCTGAATTTCCATAATAGCTACACTCCGTCCTTCATTTTAAACAGCGTAGCACATCGGCGGCGAAAAAACAAGGGAAAGTTAAAATTATTTCACCAAAACCTATTGACAAAGTATGCTTTTAGAGGTATTGTAAGCATACTTAATTAGTAGGCATTACTTTTCAATATCGGGAGGTACCGCATATGATCATTTACACCGACAATGCCGCCACCACCAGGATGAGCGACACCGCCATGGCTGCCATGCTCCCTTGCCTGCAGGGGAACTACGGCAATCCCTCCAGTCTGCACACCGTGGGCCAGAAGGCCGCCGAGGGCCTGCAGAGCGCCCGGGAGACCGTGGCCAAGTGCCTGGGCTGCGATCCCAAGGAGATCCTCTTCACCTCCGGCGGCAGCGAGGCCGATAACCAGGCCATTATCTCCGCCGCCCGCTTCGGCGCGCTGAAGGGGAAGAAGCACATCGTCTCCACCGCCTTTGAGCACCACGCCGTGCTCCACACCCTGAAGAAGCTGGAAAAAGAGGGCTTTGAGGTGGAGCTGCTGCCCGTGGGCCAGCTGGGCACCATTACACCCGAGCAGGTGGCTGCGGCCATCCGGCCCGACACCGCCTTGGTGACCATCATGTACGCCAACAACGAGATCGGCTCTATCCTGCCCATCCCGGAGATCGGTGCCGTGTGCAAGGAGAAGGGCGTCATTTTCCACACGGATGCCGTCCAGGCGGCGGGCCACCTGCACATTGATGTGAAGGCGCAGAACATCGACATGCTCTCCCTTTCCGGCCATAAGTTCCACGGGCCCAAGGGCTCCGGCGTGCTGTATGCCCGCAAGGGCATCCCTCTGGTGAATGTCATCGAGGGCGGCGCCCAGGAGCGGGGCAAGCGGGCCGGCACGGAGAATCTGCCTGCCATCGTGGGTATGGCGGCGGCTTTGCAGGAGGCCTGCGACCATATCGACGAGAATGCCGCTAAGGTCTCCGCCCTGCGGGACAAGCTCATCGCGGGCCTGTCCGAAATTCCCCATTCCGCCCTTAACGGCGACCCGGTGCACCGTCTGCCCGGCAACGTGAACTTTTGCTTCGAGGGCATCGAGGGCGAGAGCCTGCTGCTCCTGCTGGATGCCAAGGATATCTGCGCCAGCTCCGGCAGCGCCTGCACCTCCGGGTCCCTGGATCCCAGCCATGTGCTGCTGGCTATCGGCCGGCCCCACGAGGTAGCCCACGGCTCCCTGCGCCTGAGCCTGTGCGAGTGGAACACGGAGGAGGAAGTGGACATTATCCTGCAGGAGGTGCCCCGTGTGGTGGAGTACCTGCGCAATATGAGCCCCATGTGGAAAGATCTGGTCAGCGGCAAGAAGCCGTTCATGCTGTAAATAAGGAGGCAATTATCATGGCACTGTATACCGATACTGTAATGGATCACTTCATGAACCCCCGGAATGTGGGCGAAATTGAGAACCCCAGCGGCGTAGGCGAAGTAGGCAACGCCAAGTGCGGCGATATTATGAAGATGTATCTGGACATTGAGAACAATGTCATCAAGGACGTGAAGTTCGAGACCTTTGGCTGCGGCAGCGCCATCGCCTCGTCCTCCATGGCCACCGAGATGATCAAGGGCAAGACTGTGGAGGAGGCCCTGGCCATCAGCAACAAGGACGTGGTGGATGCTCTGGGCGGCCTGCCCGCCCACAAGCTGCACTGCAGCGTCCTGGCGGAGGAGGCCATCAAGTCCGCCGTGAAGGATTACTATGACCGCAACGGCATCGCCTACGACCACAGCCAGTTCCCCGACTGTGAAAACTGCGAGAGCTGCCGGATGGTGTAAGCACCCTTGTGAAAGGGACGAAATTGTGCTATCATAGCATCGCAAAGGAGGGATCGGCATGAAGATCTCCACCCGGGGCCGGTATGCCCTGCGGATGATGCTGGATCTGGCGGAGAACCAGGGAGACGGCGTGGTGGCTCTGAAGGACATCGCCGCCCGCCAGGGTATCTCCAAAAAATATCTGGAGCAGATCATCCCCGTGCTGAACCGCGCGGGCCTGCTGCAAACCTCCCGGGGCTTTCTGGGGGGCTACCGGCTGGCTAAGGACCCGGCGGAATACACCGTGGGCGAAATTCTCCGGGCCGCCGAGGGGGGCCTGTCCCCAGTGGCCTGTCTGGAGCAGTCGCCCAACGCCTGCCCCCGGTGCCATGAGTGCGACACTCTCCCCATCTGGGCGGGGCTGGAGCAGGTAGTCAACCAGTATCTGGACGGCATCACCCTCCAGAGCGTTCTGGACGGCCGGAAAAATAAATACTGAAAAAGCTGTCATGCCCACGCCGGTGAGTCAACCGGCGCGGGCATGTAACTTTCTGGGACGGTCATAAGGCCACCCCCTATCTTCATTTTTCCGCCGGGGGCGTGGGCTCCTCCGGCTGGGAGCGGATGAAGTCCTGCACCAGGGCATAGACCACCGAGCATATGGGCACGCCTATGAGCATACCCAGCAAGCCGAACGCGCCTCCGCCGATGGTCACCGCCGCCAGCACCCACAGACCCGGCAGCCCCACGGACTTGCCCACCACCTTGGGATAGATGAGGTTGCCCTCCACCTGCTGCAAGATCAGCAGGAAGATCAGGAAGGTCAGCGCCTTGATAGGGCTGACGAACACGATGAGAAACGCCCCCGTGGCCGCGCCGATCCACGCGCCGAAAATGGGGATGAGGGAGGTGAAGCTGATGATCACCGACACCGGCAGGGCGTAGGGCAGCCGCAGGATCAGCATGCCGATGCAGCACAGGGTACCCAGAATGACGGCCTCCGTGACCTGCCCGGTAACGAAGCTGGAAAAGGCATTATTGGTCAGCTTCAGGATGTGCATGGTGCGCGCCCCGGCCTTTTTGGGCAGGGCCGCCAGCAGCAGCCGCCTGGACTGAGCCAGCAGTGTCTCCTTCTGGGCCAGCATGTACACGGAGAACACCAGCGCCAGCAGCAGGTTGACCAGGGCACCCAGAATGGAGGTGGTGATGTTGAAGGTGGTGTTCACCACACTGTCGCCATAGCTGCTGAGAAAGCCCGTGATGAACTTTGTGGCGGCCTCCACGTTCATGGACAGCTCCGGCAGGGTGACGCCGTGCTGGTTGGCAAAGGCCATGAGACTGTCCCACCACACCTGGATCTGGGCGATATACAGGGGCAGGTTAGCCGCCAGGGACGCTCCCGCCTCCTCCAGCCGGGGGATCAGGATGAAGAAGATGGCGAAGATAATGCCCAGAAACAGCACAATGGTCAGCACCAGGCAGATGGGCCGCTTCAGCTTCACCCGCCATAGCTCCGGAGCCTTTTTCAGCGCCAGATCCCACAGCCGCTCAATGGCCTTGAGCAGGAGGTTCATCACATAGGCGATGCACGCGCCCAGGATCAGCGGCGCCAGCATCGAGATAAGACTGCTCAGCAGGCTTCCCAGGGTCGACAGGTTGTTCAGCCCCCAGTACAGCAGGATGGCGCAGGCGACGAGCAGCAAAATGCGTTTGATATTCTTCTTGTTCAGCTCCAAGGAGATCCCACCTTTTCCGAGAATATACGTTCCGCATCGGGAAAACATAGTAGGTTTATTATAGCATGCTTTCCCCGGATGCGCCACGGGAAAATTCGGCCCCGGGGCAGGTATTTTGCCGGAAATGACCGCCACGGGAGCAAAACTGATCCCTTTGAGAAATTTTTACAAAATTAAATGAAAAAATAATGATTTGCGGATGGAAAAAAGAGCTTTAAAGTGTTACAATGCAACATCATGGAATTGCCCCTTAGGAGGTGATAGCAATGAGAATGCGTCATTTTGCCGCGTGGCTGCTGAGCCTTGTGCTGGCGGTGCTGTGCTGCGCCCCGGCCTGGGCCGCGGAGAGTGAGCCTGCATATGTGCGCACTGTGTTCAATAAGACCAACGGCCTTTCCACCGACGAGGCCAACGCCGTCCTGCAAACGAAGGACGGCTATCTGTGGGTGGGCAGCTTCGGCGGCCTGCTGCGCTATGACGGGACAAGCTTCCGGGACTTCAGCGCCGAGGGGGCCATCACCACCCAGTCCATCCGCACCCTGTATGAGGATTCCACCGGCCGGCTGTGGATCGGCAGCGGCGATGCGGGTGTGTTCGTCTATGAAAACGGTGCCTTCACCCAGGTGCCCTGCACGGAGAAATACGGCTTTCTCAACATCCGTGACTTTGCGGAGGGATCCGACGGTACCATTTATGTGGCCTCCAGCTCCGGCGTGTGCCGGGTCCATGACGGCTGCATGGTTCCCTACCGGGACGAGCTTGTAAATGGCGAGACCATATTTTCTCTGGGCGTGGACAGCCATGAGCGCCTGTGGTGCGTGATGAACACGGGCCGGTGTGCCGTCATGCAGGACGGGCATGTGCTCTCCCTGCTGGGGCCGGAGCTGTTTTTCCCGAGGAATGAAGAGATAACCTGCCTGGCCACCGACAGCGACCGCAATATCTACCTGGGCACCAAGGGCACCTCCGTGGCAAAGGTCACCTGCACCGGCTCCGGACTGGACGCGTCGGACTTTTCCGTGCGCATATACAATGTGCCTGATACCGCCATCCATAACCGGATCCATATTACCGCCAGCGGCGATATCCTGGTCTCGGGCCAGAAGGGCTTTGCCTGGCTCACCTCCGACGGACAGAAGCGCGATTCCCATTCCGGCGCCGCCACCGAGGCTGTGAACTGCGCCGCCCTGGATTACGAGGGCAATGTCTGGCTGGCCTCCTCCAATGAGGGCCTGGTGCGCTACAATCCCGGCTGCTGCACCTCTCCCAACCTGACTGCGGGCCTCACCGGCAGGGACCTCAACGCCGTGACCGCCGCCGGCGGGCTGTACTATACCGCCACGGACCAGGGCCTGCTGGCCTTTGACAGCGACTGGCACCCCCTGGACACCGCCCTGACCCAGCGCCTGACCGGCGTCCATGTGCAGAATCTCATGGTGGACAGCCTTGGCCGCCTGTGGTGCGGAACCTACTCCAATTTGGGCCTGGTGCGCTACGACCCCGCCAGCGGGGACATCACCCTGTTCAATTCCTCCAACGGCCTCTATAGCGCCAGCATCTGCGTGTCCTATGAGATGGCCGACGGCACGGTGGCCGTGGGTACCCAGGACGGTCTGGCCCTGATCCGGGACGACGAGGTGGCGGCCTTTTATAATAAGAAAAGCGGCATGGAGACCCAGACCATCCTCTGCCTGGCCCAGGCCCCCAACGGCACCCTGCTGGCCGGCAGTGCCGGCAGCGGCATCTATGCCCTGTCCACGGACGGCAGCCTGAAAAAGTACAGCTATGACCAGGGCCTGACAGACGGCGTGGTGCTGCGGATCCTCCCGGAGGAGGGTGGCAAGGGCGCCTTTGTCAGCGCCGGCGGCCACCTGTATCACTGGGCGGACGGCAGCTTCACCCGGCTGGATAACCTGCGCGTAGGCCCCGGCTTCATCTTCGATATGTATGAGCGGGACGGGCGGCTGTGGCTGCTCCAGGACGGCGGTATCTACGCCGTGGATAAGGCGCAGCTTCTGGCGGGAGAGAAGTCCCATGTCACAAAATACGGCACCGCCCAGGGCCTCACCGGCTCCCTGAAGGTTAACACCTGGCACTACCTGGCGCCGGACGGCAGCCTGTACCTGGCCACCCGCAATGGCGTCAGCGTGTTTGGTTTCCAGGGCGTATCGACGCCTCTGCCCCAGCTGGCCATCAACAGCGTCCGCGTGGACGGCAAGACCTATGAAAACCTGACGCGCATAACATTGAGCAGCTCAGCCCAGCGCATGACCATTGACTTTTCCGCCCTGACCCTTTCCGGTGCGGCCGATCTGTGCATCGGGTATCAGCTGGTGGGCTTTGCCAAAAATGAGACAGTGCTGGAGCATGTGGCCGGCGGCACCGTCAGCTATACCAACCTGGCGGGCGGCGACTATATCTTCCGCCTCCGGGTCTTTGACCCCAATGATCCCGACTCGGTGCGCTCCATCCAGCTGTCCGTCACTAAGGACAAGGCCCTGTCTGAGCAGCCCCTGTTCTGGATCGGCTGCCTGCTCCTCCTGCTCGTGGCGATCATGGGGGCTGTACATGTGCTCACCCGCGCCAGAATGGAGCGCATGCGCCGGCAACAGCAGGCGTACCAGAGCATTGTGGAGCAGTCCCTGCGCACCTTTGCCAACGCCATCGATGCCAAGGATCCCTATACCAACGGCCACTCTGTCCGGGTGGCCCAGTACGCCCGGGAGATCGCCCGCCGCCTGGGATATTCTCCCCGGGACCAGGAGACCGTGTACTATGTGGCCCTGCTGCATGACATCGGCAAGATCGGTATCCCCGACAGTATTCTCAATAAAACCGGTGCCCTGACGCCGGAGGAGCAGGCCATCATCCGGACCCATCCCGTCAAAGGCGGGGATATTCTCCGGGACTTTACCGCCCTCAAGGGCATAGCCGACGGTGCCCGCTACCACCATGAGCGCTACGACGGCAAGGGCTATTGCGCCGGTCTGGCCGGGGAGGAGATCCCCCTGATGGCCCGGATCATCTGCGTGGCGGACAGCTACGATGCCATGTCCAGTGACCGCTGCTACCGCAAGGCTTTGCCGACGGAGAAGATCGTGGAGGAGCTGCGCAAGGGAAGCGGTACCCAGTTTGACCCGCACATTGCCTCCGTCATGGAGGATATGATCCGGGAGGGCGCCGTGCCCATCCCGCCGTCTCAGGAGGAAAAGCCTGACTCTCAGAAATAATTATTCTCCCGGCGCACGAAGATTTTCCAATGCATCAAAGGCAGCCCCGATACATTCGTATCGGGGCTGCCGTGTTCTTTTTTTATCTGCACATGAGGCTGACTCTGCTGCCCTTTATTCCTCCAGATGCTTTTTGAAGTTGCCGCCTGCCTGCACGCCCTCCTGCACGATGAAGAACGCGTGAGGATCCAGCTCTGCCATGACGGTTTTCAGCTTTTCAATCTCGTACTTGTTCAGGCACACGCACATGACCCGCACGGAGTCGCCGGTGTAAGCGCCGCTGGCATCCCAGTAGGTCACGCCCCGATCCAGCTTATCCATAATGTACTTGGGCAGCTCCGGATTTTTCTCCTTGGTGATGATCAGCACCTCCACCGTGATGCCCTGCTTGTGGAGCCTGTCCAGGAACAGGCCGTAGAACACCGTATAGATGGCCGAGTAAATGGCCGTGGACGCGTCAAACAGCACCAGACACAGGGAGTACAGCACCACGTTGCAGGTGGTGTTGAACCGGCCTACTGTAGAGGATTTTTTCTTCTTGGAGACGCACAGGCCCAGAATGTCCAGTCCGCCGCTGCTGCACCCGCAGGTGAGGAGCATGCCCCCTGCAAAGCCGCCCACGATGCCGCCCAGCAGACAGCTGGTCAGCCGTTCCTGAATGATGGGCTGCTCCATCACAGGGATCAGTGTCAGAAACAGGGAGCAGCACCCCGTGCAGATCAGCGTCCGCACCACGAAGGACCGGCCCAGATTTTTCCATGCCATCCACAGCAGCGGTACGTTCAGCAGCAGATACAGGATACCCGAGAAGTCAAACCCCATTACTATTCCTAACTTCTGGGTCAGAATAGAGCGGATCAGCTGGCTGAAGCCCAGCAGACCGCCATTATATAAATTGTGCGGCACAATAAACAGATTTGTGGCTATGGCTATGATAAGCGCGCCGATAACGCACATGCTCAGCCGGATCCAGCGGTTATGCAAAGCTCTGTCAAACATAACAGATGCCCTCCTTTTTTATCGTTCCCCCATTATTCCCGCTTTCCCCCAAAAAGTCAAGAGTCGATTTTCACAAACTGTACCGCAGGGACTTGTACAGTCTCTCCATGCTGCGGTTCAACGACCGGGACACGGTGGATTTGTTCAGCCTCAGCTCCTTGGCGATGGCCGTCACGCTCATACCGCCGGTAAAGCGCATCTGCAAAATCTGCCGCTGCCGGGGGGTCAGCTCCTGGTGCACGGCCAGGGGCAGGTTGCTCAGCAGCCGCCGGATGCGGTCCTGGTTGTCTCCGGCCTGCTCCTGCTTCCACAGGCACAGGCTGGCGATGTCGATGGGGTCGTAGGCCTCAGAGGGTGTAATGTGCATTCTTGCGATACCCCCTGTCGTAGTAGCGTGCGGTGAGCTCTGCCAGCTGCCGGCTTTCCCTCTGCAGGGGTTCCAGCTGCCGGATGCGCTGCTGCAAAAGCTCGGCGCTCTCCCGGTCGCCGCACCGGGCCTGCTCCAGGCGCAGCGACACGATCCGCTGCTGCAAAAGCTGCGCCCCCTCCTGATACTGGTTGGATAGCTGCTGCAATGTCATACTCGTCCTTCTCCTTTCCCTTATGTAAAAAAATTGCGACTCTTCTGCATATTTTTGTTGACAAATCCCCTTTGCTGTGGTAGCATAATGTTCGCTGGTTGTTGTGCTGGTGTAGCTCAGCTGGTAGAGCAGCTGATTTGTAATCAGCAGGTCGGGGGTTCGAATCCGTCCACCAGCTCCAATTTCATAACAAGACATGGGGGATTTCCCGAGTGGCCAAAGGGGACAGACTGTAAATCTGCTGGCGATGCCTTCGGTGGTTCGAATCCACCATCCCCCACCAAAAAGCCGATTGCGTAAGCGATCGGCCTTTTTGTTTTTTACCCGGCTCTGCTCAGGGCGGCAGCCCTCCGGGCGGTGAAAAAGCATACCGATCCATGGTTCATTTTTTAGCCCGCCTCTTGCAGGCTCCCCCTCTTTCACCTGTAAATCGGCTGCTCAGGCCACCGGTTTTCGTTTTGACGTATCTGACTGAATTTCCGCTTTATTCGAAATCTTTCCCTAAAAAACAAAAATTTCCTGATCTGTCCCCTACGATATCACAAGAAACTTGGCATGTCAATAGTAAATCAACAAGATTCTTGTATTTTTGGGTTGACAAATACACGAAAAAGTCGTACACTGTGTCTATAAATGTCGAAAATTGGCGGGAGGATAGGAGATGGGCTTTGGAGAGCAGCTGCGGCAGCGGCGGAAAGAGCTGGGATACAGCCGGGAGGAGTTGGCCGGACGTCTGGGCGTCACCGCCTCTGCTGTGGGCAACTATGAAACCGGCGTCAGCACCCCCAAGGAAAGCGTCCTGCGGCAGCTGTTTGATGTGCTGCAGGTGGAACCCAATTATCTCTACCGGGACTTTTATGCCGCAGGCCGCTGCGGCCAGTCCGTCAGTGAGGAGGAGAAAAGTCTGCTGAAAAAGTACCGGGAGCTGGGTCTCACCGGCCGCCGGACCCTCTGCACCATGTTGGATGCCCTGGGCCTTATGCAGGCGGAGGCCGAGCGGGACCGCGCCCCGGCGGAGGAGCGCACCATCCCGCTGTACTACTGCCCGGCGGCGGCGGGCTATACGGCCCCGGTGTTCGGGGAGGACTATGAGCTGCTGCCTGTGCAGGGGGAGGTTCCTGTGGGTGCAGAGCTGGCTGTGCGGATCCAGGGTGACAGCATGGAGCCCTATATCCGGGACGAGTCCGTGGTGTATGTGAACCATGATCCCCTGCGCTCCGGCGACGTGGGTATCTTCTGCGTGGATGGGGACATGCTCTGCAAGCAGTACTACCGGGACCCCATGGGTACCGTGTACCTTTTTTCCCTGAACCGCCGCCGCAGCGATGCCGACCAGGTGTTCACTGCCGGCAGCAACCGCAGCCTCACCTGCTTCGGTCGGGTGATGCTCCACACACCGCCCCTCCCCTTATGATGATAAAAACGGAGATGTTGCCTGTTTGGGAGCAACATCTCCGTAAATTTTTTTAAAATAACCCTGCGGATATTATTAAAGGATAAACCCACCGTCGCAGGTAAGCACCTGCCCGGTGATGAAGCCCGCCGCCGGGTCGGCCAGGAAGGCCACCGCCGCCGCGATATCCTCCGGGGTGCCCAACCGTCCCAGGGGTGTCTGCTCCGCCAGCTGGGGCAGCAGCTCCTCCGGCAGCTCATCCAGCATATCGGTGCGTATGACCCCCGGGGCCACGCAGTTCACCCGGATGTGGCTGGGGGCCAGCTCTGCCGCCAGGGAGCGGGTCAGTCCGATGAGGGCCGCCTTGGTGGCGGAGTAGGCTACCTCGCAGCTGGCGCCCCGCTGGCCCCAGATAGAGGAGATGTTCACAATGCAGCCCGTATGCTCGTGGAGCATGTGGGGCAGCACCGCCCGGCTGGCATAAAAAGCGCCGTTCACGTTCACCGAGAAGAACTCGTGCCACCGCTCCTCCGTCAGCTCCTGAAACAGGCTCTGACCCGCGATGCCAGCGTTGTTCACCAGCAGAGACACCGGGCCGAAATTCTCCTCCACCCGGCGCACCATGGCCTCCACTTCCTCCCGCCGGGACACATCCGCCTGACAGATCATGGCCCGGCAGCCCGCCTCTGTCAGCTGCTGCGCCAGCTCCTCCGCCTTGTCCCGGCGTACCCGGTAGCCGATGGCCACCGCCCAGCCTCTGCGAGCCAGTTCTGTGGCGATGGCCCGCCCGATGCCCCGGGAGGCCCCTGTGACCAATGCGATCTTCTCCATATTTGTTGCCCTCCTCCGTCGCATTATCTTATTAGTATAGCAAATTTTATTTCATATCGCAAGAAAACGGACTGAATTCAGTCCGTTTTCCGTTTGCATATGCTTTATTGTTTCTCCGCCATGATCTCCCGCATAACGTCGGCCAGGATCTGTACACCCTTTTCGATGTCCTCGTCGGTGGAGTTGGAGTAGTTGATGCGCATGGTGCGCACACCCCGCTCCTCCTCGTAGAAGGGGTCTCCGGCGCAGACGGCCACGCCCCGCTCCATAGCCAGATTCTGCACGTCCACAGCCTTGATGCCCTCGGGCATGGTGGCCCACAGGAACATGCCGCCCTCCGGCTGTGTGTACTCCACGCCCTCGGGAAAGTACTTCTTCATGCACTCGTGCATTTTCTCCGCCTTGGCCTTGTAGAGCACCCGGGTCTTTTCAATGTGCTCGTCCAGGTCGTGGTCGGCCAGGTACTGGGCCAGAACCATCTGGCAGAAGATGTTGGTGTGCAGATCCATGGTGGACTTGTAGGCCAGGAGCTTTTCCCGGACAGTAGGCTCCTTGCAGGCGATCCAGCCGATACGCATGCCCGGGGAGACGATCTTGGAGAAGGTGCCCAGCATCACGCACTGCTCACCCAGGAACCAGTGGAAGCTGTGTCCGGCCTTGCCGGAGAAGCGCAGCTCGCCGTAGGGATTATCCTCCAGCACCATGATGTTGGTGCCCTTGAGGACCTCAGCGGCCTTGGCGCGGACCTCCTCGGTGTAGGTCAGACCTGTGGGGTTCTGGAAGTTGGGGATGACGTAGATGAACTTGGGGTCATGCTCCTTCACGGCCTTTTCCAGGGCGGCCACGTCCAGGCCGTCGCTGTTCAGGGGGATGGACAGCACCTTGGGGTCATACAGGTGGAAGGTCTGCAGGGCCGCCAGATAACTGGGGGTCTCTACCATGATCTCGTCGCCCGGGTCGATCATCACGGCGGAGAACATATCCAGGGCCTGCTGGGAGCCGTTGGTGATGATGATGTCCTGAGGCTCAAAGTCCAGATCCATCATCTTCTTATAGCGCTCACAGATGTACCGGCGCAGGGGCTCGTAGCCCTGGGTCCCGCTGTACTGCAGGGCGCCCACGCCGTTTTCCTTGAGAACCTTGTCCGCCGCCTCGTCCATTTCCTTGATGGGGAAGGACACAGGGTTGGGCAGGCCGCCGGCAAAGGAGATGAGGTTGGGGTCTGCGGCCGCCCGCAGGATCCCGGCCAGAAACTCAGCCTGGAAATCAGGCTTAGACATTCTCTGAGAGATTTTGACTTGCATGATTATTTTCTCCTGTATGGGATTGAAATTTTATCTACAATTATAAGCAGCGTTTCAAAAAAGCCCCGTAGAGCTTGCGCCCGCAGACGCGAAAACTCCAATCATTTTTCACCGGGACATGTGCGTGGGGGAACATACCTTTCAGGCTGCCAGTGTGGAAATTTTGCGCCCAGCGCAAAAATTATGCGCCCAGCAGACTGGGATTTTTTCGCCGGTTTTTTAGATTTCCTTCAGATGCTCCATATTGTGGCGGATGCCCTCGCAGCACTCGTGGAATTTTGCTTTTTCCTCGTCGGTCAGGGGCAGCTCCACCACTTCCTCCACGCCTTTTGCGCCGATGACGCAGGGCACGCCTGCAAACAGGCCGCTCTCGCCGTATTCGCCGCACAGCTCCATGCTGGCGGGCATGATGGCCTTCTCATCGTGGAGCACGATGTGGACCATCCGGGCTGCGGTGGTGGCGATACCGTACTCCGTGCAGAATTTGCCGGAGAAGGTGACCCAGGCGCCGCCGATGGACTCCTTCTGCAGAGCCTCCCGGTCAAAGCGGAAGCGCGCATCCGTCTCGGCCCACTTGTCCAGAGGCATACCCCGGAAGCTGACGCAGGACCAGGG
The DNA here is from genome assembly GCA_900550615.1 of uncultured Eubacteriales bacterium. Taxonomy (GTDB): domain Bacteria; phylum Bacillota; class Clostridia; order Oscillospirales; family Oscillospiraceae; genus Vescimonas. The sequence goes on along the minus strand of URSX01000014.1, from coordinate 4,732 downwards.
GGCAAACTGCTGGTTGCCGTGCTCGCCCAGCATATAGCAGGTGATGGACTTGTGGTCGATGCCCGTCTGCCGGGCCAGAGCGCTGAGCAGGCGGGAGGTGTCCAGCCCCGTGCCGGTGCCGAAGACCCGGCCCTTGGGCAGGCCCAGGCCCAGTGCCAGCTCCCGGGTGACGATGTCGCAGGGGTTGGTGATGTTCACCACCACGCCGTCAAAGCCGCTGGCCTTGATTTTCTCCGTGTAGCTCCGGACGGCGGGAATGGTGAAGTCCATCTCCTTGACCCGGTCGTGATTGCCCCGGAGCAGGTCGATCTTGCCCGCGCTGTTGACGATGACGTCGCATGCACCCAGGTCGGCAAAGTCTCCCCCCCGGACGGTGACCCGGTGGGGCAGATAGGCTGCGGCATCCCGCAGATCCTGCACCTCGCTTTGCAGCTTCTGCTGGTTCTGATCCACCAGTACCAGCTCGTCGGCGATGCCCTGCACCGCCAGGGAATACGCTACATGGGCGCCTACATGGCCCAAGCCGATGACGCCTACCACACGATTTTTAGTCATAACAAATCCGCTCCTTATTTAAAAAAATTGATTATTACATACCGAAATTGGGAAACAGCACGCAGGTGTAGAGCATGGTCAGCACCATGTATACCACCAGAATGATGGCGAAGGCCGGGAGGGTGCGCTTCATGACCTTATTTTCGTTGCCGATCTGGTCCACGGTGGCGCAGGCGGCCACGGTGTTGTTAGGGCAGATGAGGTTTCCGAGAGATGCACCGGCATTCTGTCCGGCGAAAACGGTGATGGGGTTCATGCCCAGTGCCCCCGCAGCCTGGATGTGCATATCGGCGAACATGATGTTGGAGCCCAGGCCCGTGCCGGTGATGAAGGAGCCGCTGGCGCCGATGAGCACGGCTGCTGCGGGGTAGAACTTATCCACCACGGCGGCGATGTCGGAGGCCAGGAGGTTCATCATGCCGGTGGAGGAGGACTGCATGATGTAGGACACCACCAGCAGACTCCCCATGGTCACCAGAACCGGCAGCACATGGCCTACGGTCTTGCTGCAAATTTGCCCGTACTGCTTCATGCCGGTCTTCAGGGTCATAGCGCCCAGGAAGCCGCAGATGAGGATCACCACGTCCACCCACACGATGTACCCGAAGGTGCACATGATGGCAAAGCCGTTATTTACCAGTGCCGGGAAGCCGTAGCGCACGGCGGGCAGCAGCACCAGCATGTAGATATAGGGGGACATGGCCCTGAACGCACCGTACTTCTTCTGGTGATTTGTAAACTGATACCGGTACTCCTCCGGGGTCTTCACGCCCACCAGCTTCACATAGGCCACGGACAGCAGGATGGATACCAGGCCCGTCCCCATAGACGTGACCTCCGCGCCCACGAAGTTGGACAGGGCGAACATCACGCCTCCGGTGGTAACGCCCGCAAAGACTAGATAGGGTACGATGCCCTTGAAGCCCTTACGGCCGAAGGTCATGGCCACCATAATAAACGGGATGATGAGCACGCCGAACATGTGGATGCGGCCTACCATGGCGGAGTTGAGAGCCACGGTGCTGATGCCCGCGTCGGTGAGGGCCGCGCCGCCGTTGATGGTGGTCAGGCCCGCGCCGCCCCAGGAGCAGGGCGTGGCGTCGCCCAGCAGGGCCAGGGCGATGGAGGTCACCGGGTCAAAGCCCAGAGCCACCAGGAACGGCGCTGCGATGGCGGCAGGGGAGCCTGCCCCGGCGGCGCCCTCCAGGAAAATGGGGAGCATCATGCCCACGATGACCACCTGTACCCGGCGGTCGTCGCTGATGCGGGCGATGGCGCCCTTCACCTCGTCGATAGCGCCGGTGTCCCGCAGGAGGTTCAGGATCACAAATGCGCCGAAGACCATGAGTACGATCTTCAGGCCCTCCTTGATGCCCTTCCAGATCAGCGCGTCGTACACGGCAACGTTCTCCTTAAAGGATGCGCCGGTGACGTTGAAGTATGTAAAGGCCAGCACCAGTGTCCAGATCAGAGCCACCGGTGCGACTTTTTTGGCAGATTGGTGAAAACCGAGGATACCCACCAGCAACACGATGATGGGGCTGAGTGCCATTAGAAAATTTAAAAATCCCATAGCTTGTCTCTCTTTCTATCATCAAAGTGATTTTCGGCGGTCCCGCTCCTGTGCTGGCCGGGCAAGGCAGAAGCAAAACCTGTATAAAAAGAGACCCCGCCGGATGGCGGGGCCTCGAACTTCTGTGGTCTGCAAGCAGGCTGCGTTAAAGCGTCTGTGTAGAGGGGAAGCGATGTGCCGTCATCCGGTCAGCATGGGAAATCAGCAGAGCGAAAATGGACCCCAGCAGCAGGCCGGCGTCCAGAATAATAACCAGAATAGAACTTATAGCAGCGCGGAAGAAATCTGCGCAGGAACCCTGCGCAGAAGCGGCTGTGTTCATGAAACGGGAGTGAGTTGCCTTGTTCATAGCCGCCTCTTCCTTTCTCAATGATGAATGGAGCATACCACAAAATTTTCCCCACTTCAATAGGAAATTATATTAATTCAAAATAATTATAGAAACGCACATATTTTCTCCGCCAACACCGGTTTTCTCTTGTTCAGAATAGCGAAGGAGCCGGAAGCCTATCCTCGTGAAAAAAATCCGGCAAAACATCTATTTTGGTTCCACATAACTGCCGTTCACTGCCACCGAAGAAAAAATATGGGTATATGTCAGAAAAGTATTGACAAATATCCCCTCACAGGGTATTATAGTACTGTTCTTGCGCGGTTAGCTCAGCTGGTAGAGCACATGCTTGACGTGCATGGGGTCACAGGTTCGAGTCCTGTACCGCGCACCACCCGAAAACCTTGAAGCCATCTGGCTTCAAGGTTTTTCTTTTGCCAATCCGCATTCTTCCCGTCCTCTGCCGAGATCGCTCATACTCCCCGCGGCAGATACATCAGGCGGCGACCCAAAAGGGGCGTCGCCTGATTTTTATGGTTTTCCAAATTATATACAGATATTCTGCCGGTGAGCGGCTTGCTCCTCTGGCCGCCTGCCTCTCCGCCGCGTCGCAGGATTACGGCATCATGGTCGGTGCCGTGATCGCCGGCGGTATATTCGAGGGCATCTTGGGCCTTACCGCCAGGTATTGGCGCCGGATCATCTCTCCCATCGTCTCCTCCTGCGTGGTGGGCGGCTGCACGGTGATTATGTTCGGCTCTATTATGATGTCCGGTGTGCGGATGATGCACGATGCCGGGATGAACCAGCGCAACACCCTCATCGCCGCCACTTCCATCTGTCTGGGCGTAGGCGTGACGCAGGTGGACGGCTTCTTCGACCAGCTTCCCGCCTTCATCGGTGAAATTTTTGCCGGGAACATGGTGGCCGGCGTGTTCGTGGCAGCGCTGATTCTGGACATCTGCCTGCCCAAGGATCCCAAGCAGTACGACAGCGTGTAAGCCTTGTATAACACAATGAATATGCGTCCTCTGCGCACAGCCGTACGCAGAGGACGCATTGCTTATTCATAACCGGAAGACGTAGAGCCCCTTGCCCGGGAAATCCCTACCGCAGATCCCGCTTGATCCCCTCTGTAATGCGCTGGGCATCCTCCAGGGTGTTCATCCGCACGATCTGCTCCTTGTAATAGTTGGCGTGGGCCACGCCCTTTAGGTACCAGGCATACTGCTTCCGCGCCTCCAGAATGGCGATGTGCTCGCCCTTGTCCTCGGCGGTCCGGCGGATCTGCCGCATGGCCGTGTCGCAGCGCTGGCTCAGGGGCGGCAGCGGCGGGATCTCCCGTCCCTCCAGGGCCGCCAGCGCCTGCTGAAACAGCCAGGGATTGCCGAATGCACCCCGGCCGATCATCACCAGATCCGCCCCGGTGAACTGCAAAATTTTCACCGCGTCCTCCGCCGAGAACACGTCCCCGTTGGCCATCACCGGGATGGAAACCGCCTGCTTCACCTGCCGGATGGTCACCCAGTCGGCGGCTCCGGCGTACATCTGCGCCCTGGTGCGCCCGTGTACGGCCACCGCGGCCACGCCCACCTGCTCCAGCATTTTCGCCAGCTCCACGGCGTTGATGCTGCCCTTGTCCCAGCCCCGGCGCATTTTCACCGTCACCGGCACCGGGGATGCCTTCACCACGGCCTCCGCGATGCGCGCCGCCTTCTCCGGATCCTTCATCAGGGCCGAGCCGTCCCCGTTCCCGACCACCTTACCCACCGGGCAGCCCATGTTGATGTCGATGAGATCCGCTCCGCTGATCTCCGCCGCCATCTGGGCGGCCTCGGCCATGCAGACCGGGTCGCTGCCAAAAATCTGTGCGCTGACGGGATGTTCCCCCGGGCCGATCTTCAGCAGCCCCCTGGTTTTCCTGTCCTGATAGCACAGGGCCTTGGCGCTGACCATTTCCGTCACCGTAAGCCCGGCCCCCAGCTCCCGGCAGATGCAGCGAAAGGCCAGGTCCGTCACCCCCGCCATGGGGGCCAGCACCAGGGGGTTGGGGATGTAAACCGATCCGATGTACATGGCTCTGCCTCACTTTTTTCAAAGATTCCCCCACAGTATAGCACAAAATTCCTCTCCGTGGAAGAAAAAAAGCCGGGCGGTCCATCCGGGCCGCCCGTAAGTGAGGAGAAAAAATGGTAGAAAAGATTATTGAATTAGCAAAAGAAAATTTAAGCATTGATGGAGAAATTACAGCAACAAGTTCTTTCAAAGAAGAT
>URSX01000013.1 GCA_900550615.1 uncultured Eubacteriales bacterium | reverse complement strand
CGCCGGGCCCTACGGGTGCAGAACAAGGAGTGCGGTGAATCGGGCCGTCGGGGACACCGGCCCCTACGGGTGCAGCACAAGGAGTGCGGTGAAGCGGGCCGTCGGGGACGCCGGCCCCTGCGGGTGCAGGACAAGGAGTGCGGTGAATCGGGCCGTCGGGGACGCCGGCCCCTACGGGTGCAGGACAAGGAGTGCGGTGAATCGGGCCGTCGGGGACGCCGGCCCCTGCGGGTGCAGGACAAGGAGTGCGGTGAAGCGGGCCGTCGGGGACGCCGGGCCCTACGGGTGCAGAACAAGGAGTGCGGTGAATCGGGCCGTCGGGGACGCCGGCCCCTACGAAGCGTTACAAGTGGGGCGGGCGACCGCGAGGGTCGCCCCTACGGTGGAGTATTGTTGGTGCGGTGGGCCGGGCGGCGGATGCGCGGGCGCATGGAAAAAGCAGGGCGAACCGAGCGGTTCGTCCTGCTTTGTATTCTGCGCTTCTTTATATTCTGCGTGTTTCAGCGCCAGCTCTCGCTGTGGAAAAACATGGCCACCGTTCCCGGGCCTACATGGGCGCCGGTGACCGGCTCATAGCATACATGGAGTATCTCGCCGGTGGCACCCCTGGCCCGCAGCAGAGACTGCAGGTGCAGCGCGTCGGCAGGTGCGTCGGCATGGGCAATGCCGATGGGCGCACTGCGGTCGTCCACGGTCTTGTCGTATATCTCCGCCAGAGCCTCCAGGGCCTTCTTCTTGCCGCGAACCTTGTCGTACACCACGATCTTGCCCTCCTCGTTGCCCCGGAGAATGGGCTTCACCTGCAGCAGCGTACCGGCCAAGCGTGCGCCGCCGGAGATGCGGCCGCCCTTGTGCAGGTACTTCAGATCGTCCACCACAAAGAACTGCTGCATACAGGCGCAGCGGCTCTTGGAAAACTCCACTAACTGAGAAAGGCTCTCCCCTGCTCCGGCGCGCTTGGCCGTCTCAATGACAACCATTCCCTCGCCCAGAGAGGCCCCGCGGGTATCCAGCACGGCGATGCGGTCTTCACCGTATTTTTCTGCCAGCTCCCTGCACTGTACACCCACGCCCCAGCAGCTGCCGCTGATGCCGCCGGAAATGCCCAGATACAGCACATCCAGCCCCGCCTGGAGGGACTCCTCCATCGCCTGGGCCGCCTTCTGGGGATTGACCATGGAGGTCTTCACCTCCGCACCCTTGCGCATGGCCTCATAGAAAGCGGGGCCGTTAAAGTCAATGCTGTGATCCGGCTCTACTCCGTCCACCTCATAGGTCAGGGGTACCGCGCGGATGCCATACTCCTCCAGCAGCTTCATCGGCAGATTCGCTGCCGTATCCGTAAAAATCTGTACCATAGTGTCTCCTTTTCATGCGACCACGCTGCGCAGCCAGCCTGCCAGTGTGTCAAACAGTTTTGCATATCCGTCCATATTCAGGTGGATACCGTCGGCGGAAATAAGTCCCGGAAGATATTTTTCATCCAGAAATGCTTCTCGCACCCGGATGATAGGCGTACCCGTCTCATAGGCCACCTGCGCCACCGTATCGGAATACAGCTCCTGGTGACGGTAAATATGCTGTGTGTCCCCCAGCCAGGACATGATGCGCTCCTTGCTGCGCCCGGCCCGGCAGAGAAAATCCAGATACCGCTGGGCATCAATGGGCGGCAGGGTCATGAGTACCGGCTGCACACTCTTGCCCCGGAGCTTTTGCAGCATGTCCAGCAGGGTGCTGCGAAACTCCGGCAGAGCTGTGCGGGGGATGTGTTCCTCCTGGGGCCGGTCCTGCACGGCATCCCAGTCAAAATCGCTGTCGTTGCCGCCATAGGCAATAAGGGCATAGTCCGCCTCCAGGCCCCGCTGCAGATCATGCTCCAGCAGCGCCTGCCCCTTGCGGATGGTGGCCCCCATTTTCGAGCGGTTCACCACCTCGGTCCGGCGGCCGGCATACCGATCCATCACCTCCTGAAGGTGAAAATGATAGCGGAACTGCTCGTCCGGCACAGTAGCCTTCAGCAGAGAGTCTCCATAAATATATGCACAAGCCATGGATCAGCACCCCTTTCTGTGCCTAATAATATAGCATATTACATCTCCCGTGTCAACGTTCTTTTTTCTATTGTAACCGAATGATATTCCTGCTATAATATGCTGTATCAACAGGAGGTGGCACATATGCCCTATGATAAATCGCTCATTGCCCACAAGCTGCAGAGGTGGGATCAATACATCACCGACTACCATCTGCCCCAGTGGGAGTCCATCCCGGATTTTGGCCTGTATATGGATCAGGTGGTGCTCCTGCTGGAGCGGTATCTGAGCTTTATCCCGCCGGTGAATGAGGAGAAGGAGCGCATCGTCACCGCCTCCGCCATCAACAACTATGTGCGGCTGAAGCTGATGCCAGCCCCCGTCAAGCGGAAGTATTTCCGGGTGCACATCTGCTATCTCATTATGATCCTGACTCTGAAGCAGTCCATCGGCATCAGCCAGGTGCAGAAGATCATCCCCTGGGATCTGGCGGACGGGCAGGACGGACCCCAGTCCGTGCGGCAGATCTACGAGGATTACAGCGGCAAGTTCCGGGACATCGCCCTGCTCTTTAACCGGCAGATCCAGCAGAGCTGGGAGGATCTGTGCGCCCCCGGTGCCGCCACCGACGGCGTGGCCCGGTGCCTGGTGATGGAGTCGGCGCTGCTGGCCGGGTTTTCCAAGATCCTGGCCGAAAAGCTGCTGCGGCTGTGGGACGCCGACTCAGAGGCAGTGCTGGCCGCGGAGCAGCCCCACCACCTGCCGGAAACATAACGGAAAAGACTGCCGGAGGCGCCGTGGGGTCCTCCGGCGGTTTTTATCCCCGGTTCTCTTTTCCCGTAATTTCTTCCACGGACAGGCGGACGATACATGTCCTGGCACCGGAGGTCTGCATGCACGCCACATATTTTTCCCCGGCGGCGGGATCAAACTGGCGGCACAGCACCTCCATGGCGCGCATGCGCTCGCCCGCATCGGTGACCACCTCCAGCCTGCCCCGGGCAATGGCCGAGGCGTAGGCCACCGTATACCGGCCCGGGAGCACCTCCGCCCGGGACACGGCGCTCAGAACCGCCGGGCAGCCGCCGCGAAACAGCTCATTCTTCCGGCCCTCCGCGGCACAGTGGAAGTAAATACAGCCGCCCTCCTCCCAGGCCCCCTGAGACACCGGGACAGCGTAGGGGCTGCCGTCCGTATCCGTGAGGGAGAGGGTGGCGTAGGGTGCCGCAGCCATCACCTGCCAGGCAAAGGCGGCGTCCCGCTGTCTGTCTTTTCTGCGCATAGAGAAGCACCTCCTTTTCACCGCTCATTTTGCCCCCTACATCATCTTTTGTCAAGGGGTGCATATACTGAAAGCGTGATTTTTATTCGGAAAGGATGCGCTGCCCATGACCTTCCCCTATACGCTCCCCCGGCTGCCCTACACCTCCTCCGCTCTGGAGCCAAACCTGAACCGAGCCACCATAATGACGCACCACGACCAGATCTTCCGCAGCCATGTGGAGAAGCTGAACCGCACACTGCAGCCCTATCCGGCCCTGCAGCGCCGCCCTCTCACGCAGCTGCTGCTCCACCCGGACTGCCTGCCCTGGGCCATCAAGGCGGAGGTGGCAGAGCACGGCGGAGCCGTATATAACCACACGCTGTATTTCCCCTCCCTGGCCCCGGCCCGCTCCACCACGCCCCAGCCGCTGCTGACGGAGGCCGTCTGCCGCTGCTTCGGCTCCATGGAGGATCTGCTGCGGGGTCTGCGGCAGACCAGCTTGAGCGACCGGCGGGAGGGCTATACCTGGATCCTGTCGGACAGCCAGGGACGGCTGCGGCTCCTCTTTACGCCGGGGCAGGCCACAGCCCTGCCGCTGCGGCCCATTCTGTGTCTGGATCTGTATCGCCACGCCTACGAGCTCACCTATGGAGACGACCGGGCGGCCTACATAGAGGCGGTGCTGCCGCTGCTCAACTGGGACGTTCTCTCCCGGCGCTATGGGGCTGTGTTCGCCGGGCAGCCACCCTTTCCCCATCCGTAAAAATTCTCCGGGAGCCCCACGGCTCCCGGAGAATTTTTTGGATCCGATTCAGCGGCAGGCGGCCATCTCCGCCTTCACCCCGGAGATAAGCAGGGCGATGTCCTGACTCATGGCCACGCTGTCAAAGCCCTGGGCAAACCGATGGGCGGCGACAGCGCCATCCCCGGCGAAGATCATAGTGGGCTTGCCCGCCTGGCGGCAGGCGGCCAGGATCCGCTCCAGAGCCGCCACGAAACGGGGATCGTCAAACTGTCCCGGCAGGCCCATGGAGATGGACAGATCGAAGGGGCCCACAAAAATGCCGTCCACCCCGGGTACCGCCACGATGTTCTCAATATCCGCCAGAGCCTCCGCCGTTTCGCACTGGGGCATCACCATTGTCTCCCGGTTAAAATGGGCCATGGTCTCCTCCACGGAGCCCAGAGAGTCCGTGCCCCAGCCGTCCTTCCTGCTGGAGGCAAAGCCCCGCTGGCCCAGGGGCGCATACTTGGCGAAACGGACGATGGTGCGCACCTCGTCGGCGCTGTGGACATTGGGAATGATGAGGCCCTGAGCCCCCACATCCAGCAGCTTCAAAATGGCAGGACGGCTGATCTCCCGCACCCGGGCCAGGGGCGTGATATTCCGCCGCTCCGCCGCCAGCACCAGCAGTGCAGTAGTCTCCGGCTCGATGCAGCCGTGCTCATTATCCAGAATGACAAAATCCAACCCTGTGCAGCCCAGGCACTCCACCACATCGGTGCTGCCGCTGATGACGAACGTTCCCAGAGCCTTTTCCCCCCGGGCCAGTTTTTCCCGCAATGCGTTTTTCATGGTTTATTCCTCCATAGGATCATTCTTTTGTTTTTCCCGGAATGACCGGGGCAACCAAAGAATACTCCTATCCTCTGCGAAATTCAATAGGCCGGGGATATATTTTTGAGGGCTGCCGCTAAGCCTCGGCTTTCCGCGCGGCTTTCCTCCCCGGACTGAAGATCAGGGGTTTTCAGAAGTACAAATGCGCCCATGGGCGTACTTATACTCACTGATACAGCGGGTGGCGGCAGGTCATCTCCTCCACGGCATCCAGGATAAGCTGTCTGTCCGCCGCATGGCCCCGGCAGGCCCGGGCGATACACCCGGCAATGGTCCGCATATCCTCCGGTGTGAAGCCGCGGCTGGTGACGCAGGGCGTGCCGATGCGCACACCGCTGGTGACCGTGGGCTTTTCCGGATCGTTGGGGATGGCGTTCTTATTCACCGTGATGCGCAGGGCGTCCAGCCGCTCCTGCAGCTCCCGGCCGGTGACTCCATGGCCACGCAGGTCCACCAGCAGCAGGTGGTTATCCGTGCCGCCGGAAACCAGATCGAAGCCCTCCGCCTCCATCGTCTCCGCCAATGCGGCGGCATTTTCCACCACCCGGCGGGCATAGTCGGCAAAGGCGGCCGTTCCGGCCTCCCGGAAGCAAACGGCCTTGCCGGCGATGACATGGAGCAGCGGGCCGCCCTGCAGGCCGGGGAACACGGCGCTGTCGATTTTCCTGGCCCACTCCTCCCTGGCCAGGATCACCCCGCCCCGGGGACCCCGGAGGGTCTTGTGGGTAGTGGTGGTGACCACATCGGCATAGGGCACGGGATTTTCATGCTGCCCGCCGGCAACCAGGCCCGCAATATGGGCCATATCCACCAGGAGCAGAGCCCCGTGGCGGTGGGCAATGTCGGCAAAGGCCTTAAAATCCAGCGCACGGGGGTATGCGGACGCCCCCGCCACCAGGAGCCTGGGGCGGTTCTTCTTTACGACATCCTCCACATGGTCGTAGTCGATGCGGCCCGACCGGGGATCCACCCCGTAGCTGACCGCCCGATAGAGCTTGCCGGACTGGTTGGCCGCCGCGCCATGGGTCAGATGTCCGCCGCCGGACAGGTCCATGCCCACCAGGGTATCTCCCGGCTGCAGCAGCGCGGCATAGACCGCCAAATTCGCCTGGGACCCGGAATGGGGCTGCACATTGGCATATTCCGCGCCGAAAAGGGCCTTGGCCCGGTCAATGGCCAGCTGCTCGATCTCGTCCACATATTCGCAGCCGCCGTAATACCGGTGGCCGGGATACCCCTCGGCATACTTATTGGTCAGGCAGCTGCCCACGGCGGCCATCACCGCCGGGGAGGTGATATTCTCCGAAGCGATCAGCTCAATATTCTCCTGCTGCCGCCTATATTCCTTATGCAGCCATGTGCCCACCTGCTCATCCTCTTGGGCCAGGCAGGCCATGCTCTCCTTCAAAAAATCTTCCAAGATGCTTTCTCCATCCTCCAAATGATCTGTTTTCCTCTCCATAAAAAGCCTTGCAGGAAAATCCCGCAGGTATTTTCGACCGTATTTATTCCATATGCGGCCGCTCGTCCCCCAGGAAGAACACAGCCACAGTGCCCTTACCGGCGTGGGAGCCAATGATTGTGCCAATGTCGCACTGGACGATCTTCCCCCGCAGATGGGGGAACTTCTCCTCAATGGCATCTGTCAGGAGCCTGGCATCCTCCGGGCAGGCGGAGTTACAGAGATAGCAGCGGCCGCTGTAATCGGCGCCCCCCTGGGCATGCTGCAGCATATTCTCCACCGTCACGGCCACGGCCCTCTTCTTGCCGCGAACCTTATCATAGGCGATGATGCGTCCCTCGTCGTTCAGACGCATGATGGGGCAGATATTCAGCACTGTGGCCACCATGGCCGCCGCGCCGGACACCCGGCCCGTGCGGCGGAACTGAGTCATATCGGAGGAGAAAAACTGGTGGTGCACCCGGTTCCTGTTCTCCAACACCCACCTGGCCACCTCCTCCAGGGTCTGGCCGGCATCCCGGCGGTCCGCCGCCTCGTCCACCAGCAGGCCGTAGCCCGAGGAGGAGCACAGGGAGTCAATGACCTGAATTTTCCGCTCCGGGTATTTCTCCCGCAGCATCTCGGCCGCGATGCAGGCATTGTTCACCGAGCCGGACTGGCCGGAGGTGAAGGCGATGTGCAGCAGGTCACCCTTTTGCAGCTGCTGCTCAAAAAACTCCACATAGGCGGCCACATTGATCTGGGAGGTCAGAGGCAGCTTCCCCTCCTGCAAAAAGCGGTAAAACTGAGGCAGCGCCTGGGGGTCGCGGCCCATATCGTCCACATACTCCCGGCCATCCACCACATAGGTATAAAACAGCACCGGGATCTGCCGCTGCACAAGGTGCTCATAGGGAACATCCACCGTGGAGCAACAGGAAAGCGTAAACTGAGTGCTCATTTCTTGTTCTCCTTTTCTATCCAGCCGCGCTGGCAATATGTGTTCATTCCGCTTCGTAAATGGCCTTGCAGCCCTTATAGGTCATATAGCAGTCCAGCTTGGACACGGTTTCAAAGGGAGCGTGCATGCTCAGCACCGGCACACCTGCATCCAGGGTGGCGATGTTGCGGTTGGCCATGTACATGGCCACGGTGCCGCCGCCGCCGGCATCCACCTTGCCCAGCTCGGAAATGTGCCACAGAACGTCTGCCTCGTCCAGCACCCGGCGCACATAGGCCACCGTCTCCGCCGAGGCATCCGACGCGCCGGATTTTCCCCGGGCACCGGTGTACTTGCACAGGCCGATGCCGTAATTGACAAAGGCGGCGTTGCGCTTTTCAAACACCTCGGGGAAATTGGGGTCGTAGGCCGCCGTCACATCACAGGAGAGACAGAAGGAGTTTTCGTAACAGGCCCGCAGAGGCACACCCTGCCCGTCGCACAGGTCGTGCATAAAGGTATCGAAGGCGGCGGACTGCATGCCCGTAACGCCCATAGAACCGATCTCCTCCTTGTCCGCCAGCATGCACACGGCGGTCTTGGCCGGGCCGGAAAGCTCCAGAATGGCCTGCAGGCCCGCGTAGCCACACACCCGGTCATCATGGCCGTAGGCGCCGATAAGGCTGGCATCCAGGCCGATATCCGTGGGCCGGGCCGCCGGTACAGCCTCCAGCTCGGCGGAGGTGAAATCGTCCTCGGTGATGCCATATTTTTCGTACAGCTTCTCCAGAACGTGCATCTTGACCCGGTCCTTCTCGTCCTCCTCGCCCACCGGGCAGCTGCCCAGCAGGATATTCAGGCTCTCTCCGGGAATGGCCTCGTTCAGGGGCTTCTTCCCCTGCTCACCGCCCAGATGGGGCAGCAGGTCGGTGATGACAAGCTTGGCTTCCTCCCCCTCGCCCAGCTTCACCGGCACCACCGTGCCATCCTTCAGCGCCACCACGCCGTGAAGCTCCAGGGGAATGGTCACCCACTGGTATTTGCGGACGCCGCCGTAGTAATGGGTCTTGAAGTAGGCCAGCTCGCTGTCCTCGTACAGAGGATTGGGCTTGAGATCCAGGCGGGGAGAGTCGATGTGGGCGGCCACGATGTGCGCGCCCTGGGCCAGGCTCTCCCGGCCCACCACGGCCAGCATGACGCTCTTGTCCCGATTCACCCGGTAAATCTTATCCCCTGCGGACAGGACCATGCCCCGCTCATAGGGCTGAAATCCCGCCTGCCGGGCCAGCTCCACCGTCACCCGGGTGCACTCCCGCTCGGTCTTGCCCTGCTGCAGGAAGGTCTTATACAGGCCGCAGTAGCGCTCCATGGCCTGCAGCTCCTCCGGCTTGATGCGGTCATAGCCGTTCTTCCGCTGGGAAAGAAGCTTTTCCCGCAGGGCCTTTCTCTCCTCACTCATGGTCAAATACCTCCTGAATCAGATTTCTGAAGAAGCTCCGTGCCTGGGCTTCAAATTCTCCGGCGCTTTCCGCCCGGTTATACAGGACCCGCCCGCAGCGGCTCTCATAGTATTCCTCCGGCTGCTGGGCGCCGACGCGCAGCCGGGCATATTCCTCGGTGATTCCGTCCCGCTGCATGATGCGCCGCACCCGCTGCTCCCGGGGCGCCAGCACCGCTACCGTCTCCCGGCAGTGGGCCGCCAGGCCGCTCTCGAAGAGGTTGATGGCGTCCAGCCCCACCAGAAGCCGACCTGCCGCCTGCTGCCGGATCACAGGCAGCAGGTGAAAATTCACGATGTCGTTGAGTCTTTGCAGGGCGTCCGGATCGGAGAAGACAATGCTGCCCAGCTTCTGCCGGTCCAGCCGCTCTCCGTCAAATACGTCGCCGAAAGCGTCGGTGATGTCCCGGCGCATGGCGGCGTTGGCGGCCAGCTCCCGGTGATACACCGCGTCGCAGTCGATGATCTTGCCGCCCAGGGTCTCCAGGGCCCGGAGGGCGCTGGTCTTGCCGCTGCCGGTGCCGCCGGTGATGCCGATGACAAGGTCGGGCAGGCGATCAGCGTCCACAATGTGGAAGCCCGCCGCCTTTTTCAGTCGGTTGCTCACCGCCAGGCCCAGGCCCCGGTCATCGGGGCACTGGGCATAGATATGGGACACCTCCGTGCTGTCAAACCGCCGCAGGGCGTCGAAGACCCGGTGGGCCTGCTGGGCAGTGTCCGTGGACGCGCCCAGGGACTGCACCTGGTGGCCGAGGAACAGGGACGCATACTCCTCGAAGCAGATGACACCCTCCCCCTCCTGCAGCGCAGCCTGTATAAATGCAGCGCTGCGTTCGGGCCGGCCAGTGACCACCGTCACCGGGGCGTGGGGGGCATAGTGGCGATACTTCATACCCGGAGCCCGGGGCGGCTCGCTGCCCGTTACCTTCTGTGTAACGGCCTTGTCCACGGCCACCTCGCCCAGAATACGGCGCAGGTCCTCCAGCGGCAGGCCGCCGGGACGCAGGAGTCGGGGTGGGCTGACGGTGAGGTCGATAATGGTGGACTCCACCCCCACCCGGCAGGGCCCGCCGTCAACGATGCCGTCGATCTTCCCGTCCATGTCCTCCAGCATGTCGGAGGCGCTGGTAGGGCTGGGCCGGCCAGAGGTATTGCCGCTGGGGGCGGCCACGGGCACACCGGCGCGCCGGATGATCTCCCGGGTCACCGGATGATCCGGGCAGCGGACACCCACAGTGTCCAGTCCCCCGGTGGTGCGCAGGGGAACCACGGGCCTGCGGGGCAGGATCATGGTCAGGGGGCCGGGCCAGAATTTCTCCGCCAGCAGGTAGGCCGTCTCCGGCACCTCCCGGCAGTAGCGCTCCAGCCAGCCGGCATCCGGTACATGGAGAATCAGCGGGTTATCCTGAGGACGGCCCTTGGCCTGGAAAATGTGCAGCACGGCATCCTCATTGAGGGCATTGGCCCCCAGGCCGTACACGGTCTCCGTGGGGATGCCCAGCAGGCCGCCAGAGCGGAGGATCTCCGCCGCCCCTATAATCTCATTTTCCCCGTTTTCGGGGTGAAATACCCTTGTTTTCAAATTGATTTCCCCTTTTTAGAAAAAGGTTTTTCGCCAGTTCTTAGAAGCCCAGGTCCTCGCCGATGAGAACCACCTTGATGCGCCCGGCGGGCTTGCAGACCCGGGTGGTAACAATCTGAGCGCAGATGCAGTCGGCGCCCTTGCAGTTGCCGCACAGGCCGTTTACGGAGCAGGGAGTCTTGAGCTGGAAGCGCTGGGCGTTGATGGGGGCGGCCACCTGGCGGGCCCGGCCCATGGCATCATCCAGATCTCCGGCCACCTTGTTCATACCGGCTACCACCACCACCTGATCGGGGCCGAAACACAGGGCGGCCACACGGTTGCCGGTGCCGTCGATGTTCACCAGCTCACCGTCAGAGGAGATGGCGTTGCTGCTCATGAGGAAGGTGCCGCAGGTGAGGGCCTTTTTCAGCATCTCCTTGCGCTCCTGGGCATCCTTGGCGGTGTCTCGGTCGATGACGGCCTGGCCCCGCTGGCGCAGAGCATCCTTGATGCCCAGCTCATCCACCGTGGACGTACCGCCCCAGGAGACCACATGATTCTGGGGGATCAGCTCCAGCACCTTCTGCAGGCCGCTCTCCCGGTCGGAGCAATAATAGGCTTCAAAAAAGCGCTTGTTCAGGGCCTCAGCCACCTTGGGGCCGGCCTTATCGTACTGCATTTTTTTCTGTGTCAACATAGTTTTTTCCTCCTTGTCAGTTTCCTTGCTGTAATAATCTCTCGGCCTGCTGCTGTGCGGTGAGGGCGTCGATGATGCCGTCCAGATTCCCATCCAGTACCGGGCCAAGGGGAAAACTTTTGCTGTCACCGGAAAGGCGATGATCCACCACGATCTTCTCATGGAAGCGGTAGGTACGGATCCGCTCGGAGCGCTCCGCCCCGCCGATCTGGCTTCTGCGCCGGGCCGCCTGGGCGGCATCGGACTCCGCCCGCTGCCGGGCATAGAGCCGGGAGCGGAGGATCTTCATGGCGCGATCCTTGTTCTTATATTGGCTGCGCTCATCCTGACACTCCACCACCGTGCCCGTGGGCAGGTGGGTGATGCGGATGGCGGATTCCGTTTTATTCACATGCTGGCCGCCTGCGCCGCCGGAGCGGTAGGTATCGATGCGCAGCTCCTCCGGGGCAATGGTGACCTCTGTCTCCTCCGCCTCGGGCAGCACGGCCACAGTGGCGGTGGAGGTATGGATGCGCCCGGCGCTCTCCGTCTCCGGCACACGCTTGACGCAGTGGGTGCCGCCCTCGAACTTCAGCCGGGCATAGACCCCGGAGCCCTCCACGGTGAGGGCAGCTTCCTTCACGCCCCCCAGCTCCGTATCGCTGCGGGAGACAATATCCGTCTGCCAGCCCTGCTTATCGGCATACTGCAAATACATGCGCAGCAGATCTGCCGCGAAGAGGGCACCCTCCTCGCCGCCGACTCCGGCCCGAAGCTCCAGCACCACGCCCCGGTCATCGTCCGGATCACGGGGCAGAAGCAGCAGCTTCAGCTCCCGGGTAAGCTCCTCCTGCCGCTGCCGGGCCTGGCGCAGCTCCTCCCGGGCCAGCTCCCGCAGCTCCGGGTCAGTGAGCATCTCCTCTGCCTCCCGGCCCAGGACCCGGGCCGCCTCCAGCGCCTCATAGGCCTGGACCACGGGGGTCAGCTCCTTCTGCTCCCGGGTGAGGGCCCGCAGGCGCGCGGCGTCGGCGTACACCTCCGGCTGGGACAGCAGCAGCTCTACCTCCTGCAGCCGCAGGGCGGCCTGCTTCAGCTTCTCTTCCATACTCACAGCCCCAGCGCGTTTTTTGTGTCCTGAATGAACTTATCCCGCCAGAACTCATACCCAGCGTCGTCCGGTCGCAGGGACACATCCGTCAAGCGCATGCGCTTTAAAAACGTCGCCATGTGGGCCAGCACATCGTCGCACCGGTCCGCGCCGCTGCGGGTGACCACGCAGGAGACCTGGGGCAGGGAATCGGCGTTTTGGGCCAGAAAGCTCTTGACAGGACTGGCGCAGCGGCCCGCCCAGGCGGGAGTGCCGATGATGACCAGGCGATACTCGTTCAGCGGCCGCTCCGTCTGCACCGGCTCGATGGGGCAGAGCTTCCTGCTCATGGCCTCCATGCCGGAGTGCAGATAGCCCCGGAGCTTGCTGCGGTCCTGGCCGTCCTGGATCTTCACCAGCTCCGCGTCCAGAGCCTGGGCAATTTCGCCCATGGCCTTTTCCGTTCTCCCGGTGCGGGAGTAATATACACACAAAATGTCGCTCACTGCCGTGTGCTCCTTTCTGTCATCCTTCGTTATCTTGTTTACTCCTCCACTTGCAGGCTCAGCTCCTCCCAGCGGGTCATCTGCTCTTGCAGGGCGTTTTCCGCTTCCTGCTTCCGGGCGTAGACCTGGGCCAGCTTGTCCGCATCGCAGCCCACCCGCTGCATCTCCTCGTCCAGCGCGGCCATTTCCCCCTCCAGTCTGGCAATGGCGCTCTCGCAGATGGTCAGCTGACGCCGGGCCGCCTGCTGGGAGCGATTGCCCTTGGTGGGACGGGTGTCGCCCTTTTTCTCCCGGGTAGGAGGCGGAGCGCTCTCCCGCTTCTCCTGGGCCTTGACGGTCTGGTACTGGGTGAAGCCCATGGGATAATCGGTGATGGTGCCGCCAGAGAGCTCCCAGATGCGGGTGGCAAAGCGGTTGATGAAGTAGCGGTCGTGGCTGACGAAAAGCAACGTGCCGTCAAAGGCCTCCACCGCCTCCTCGATCCACTCCCGGGCGGCGATATCCAGATGGTTGGTGGGCTCGTCCAAAATGAGGAAGCTGGTCTGCTCATCCATGAGCATACACAACCGCAGGCGGCTCAGCTCCCCTCCGGAGAGGGACGATACGCTCTTGAACACATCCTCCCCCTGAAACTGGTACTGGGCCAGGCGGTTCCGGGCGCTCTGGGCGGTCATGCCCTTCTTTTCATAGAGCATGGTGTCCAGCAAACTCCGCTCCGGATGGTCAAAACGGATAATCTGCTGCAGATATGCCGCCACCACTGCCGGCCCCTGGCGGATGGACCCGCTATCGGGCCGCTCGGAGCCGGTGATCATGTTCAGAAGGGTTGTCTTCCCGGTGCCGTTTTCCCCGATGAGAGCAATGCGCTCCCCAGGCTCCACCCGCAGATAAATATCCGAAAACAGTGTCCTGTCCCCGAAGGACTTGGAGATGCCCCGCAGCTGCAGTACCTCGTCGCCGTGAAATTCCCGGCTGGTGAACTGGGCGTTCATCTTTTTGGCCTTGGTAGGCCGCTCGGTGGTGCGCATACGCTCAATGCGCTTTTCCATGGAGAAGGCCCGCTTATGCAGGGCATCATTGCCCATAAAAGCCCACAGGTGCATCTGCTCGGCGGCCTTTTCCAGCTGCTGGATCTTGGCCTGCTCCTTGAGATACTGCTTCATGCGCTCCTGATAGCGCCGCTCCTTTTCCACGGCGTAAAAACTATAGTTCCCACTGTAAAACTCCGCCCTGCCATCCAGCACCTCAATGATCCGGGTGACGGTGCGGTCCAGGAAATACCGGTCATGGGAGATGGTGATGACGGTGCCCCGAAAGGAGCGGATATACTCCTCCAGCCAGACGGTGGCCTGAAGGTCCAGATGGTTGGTGGGCTCGTCCAGCAGGAGGATGTCCGTGTCCTCCAGGATCAGCCGCCCCAGATTCACCCGGGTCTTTTCTCCGCCGGAAAGCTCAGCAAAGAGTCTCCCGCGCATGGACGCGTCGATGGTCAGGCCGTTTGCCACCTTGTTCACCGCCGTATCCGTATCCCAGCCGCCCAGGCCCTCGAACCGGGCGGAGAGGTCGCCGTAGCGCTTGAGGGTAGCGGCACTGCTGTCCCCGGCGGCCATCTTCTCCGCCAGGGCGTCCATTTCCTTCTTCATCCCCTGCATCCGAGAAAAGGCGGTGCGCAGCACATCCTCCACGGTGTATTCCGCCGGATAGACGGGGATCTGGGAGATAAGCCCCAGCCGCTTTCCCGGGGCGATGAACACCTCTCCGCTGTCATAGTCCAGCTCCCCGGTGAGAATCTTGAGCAGGGTGGTCTTCCCCGCGCCGTTGCGGCCCAGCAGGCCCACCCGCTCGCCGGAGTCGATCTGGAAGGTCAGGCCGTCCAATATTTTCTTTTCCAGGTCAAAGGACTTCACAAGTCCTGAGACGCCAATGTCGATCATACGTTTTCCAGTTCCTCAACGATTTTTTCAAAATGCATGGCGTGGGATGCCTTCACCAGCGCCGCCGTTCCGGGGATGAACTCCCGGCGGAGGGTGCCATAGGCCTGCTCCACCGTGTCGAAGTGATACACATTGCCCTTTGCCGCGGCAGCCAGATGGCCCATCCAGTGGCCGATGGCCACCACGCAGTCCAGCTTCAATTCATTCAATAGCAGCCCCATCTCCTCGTGTGCCTTGGGTGCAAGATCCCCCAGATCGCCCATGTCCCCCAGCACGGCCATGCGGCGGGGGCGGTCGGTGGCGGCCAGCAGACGCAGGGCGGCGGCCATGGCCTGGGGATTGGCGTTGTAGCAGTCGTCAATGATTAGGCGATTCTCGGGCCGATGGACCAGGTGCATCCGGGAGCCGGTGGAGGTGTAGGCCGCCACGCCCCGGATAATTTCCTCTTTGGATAGGCCCAGATACTCGCCGATGGCCGCGCCCATGGCGGCAGAATAGATCATGAACCGCCCGGGAGAGGGAATAGCCAGCGAATAGGCGTCCTTTTCCGTGGTCACGGTGCAGGTGAGGCCCTCCAGGCCCCGCTCGCAGATGTCCGTGACCCTGACATTGCAGTTTTCGCTCTCGCCGCAGCGGAGCGTCCGGAAGGGCAGGCTCAGCGTATTCAGCAGCGGGTCGTCCCCATTGAGCACGGCTAGGCCGCCGGGCTGCAAATTCTCGAAAATCTCGCTCTTGGCCCGGAGAACGCCCTGACGGGTACCGTCCAGGTTTCCGATGTGGGCGTCGCCCACATTGGTGATGACGGCGATGGTGGGGCGCACCATGGCCCCCATGCGGCGAATTTCGCCGAAGTGATCCATGCCCGTCTCGATGACCGCCGCCTGATGGCCCCGCTCCAGCCGCAGGAGGGTCTGGGGTGTGCCCACGAAATTGTTGAAATTGGCCAGGGTCTTGAGGGTATGGAAGTGCTGGGAAAGCACCGCCGCCAGCATCTCCTTGGTGGTGGTTTTACCGGCGGAGCCGGTGACCTGCACCACGGGGATGTCAAACTTACCCCGATACCAGCCCGCCAGACTCCCCAGGGCCTTTTCCGTATCGTCCACGGCGATGTAGAACTTGTCGGGCTGGAAATTTTCGGGAATTTGGGCGCACAGGCAGCCGGAGGCCCCCTTCTGAAGGGCCATGTCTATGTAGGCGTGGCCGTCGAACCGCTCCCCCACCAGGGGCACGAACAGGTCCCCGGGGAGAATGTCCCGGCTGTCGGTGCTGACGCGGGTGATGTCCCCGCCGCCTTGCAGGAGCTTGCCGCCCACAGCGGCGGCGACCTCCCGGACTGTACAGGGGATCATCATATGCGCTCCGCCTTTCTCACGCGCAGGGACTCCTCCGCGATCTTCTCGCACAGGCTGTCATAGTCCATGCCCACAGCCGCTGCCTCCTGGGGCACCAGGCTGGTGGGGGTCATGCCCGGAAGGGTGTTCACCTCCAGGCACCAGGCCCGGCCCTCCTCGTCCAGGATGAAGTCCGTCCGGGAATAGACGGAAAGGCCCAGGGCCTTATGCAGCTTCAGCGCCGCCTGGCCCACCTGCTGCCACTCCTCCTCCGTGATGGGGGCGGGGCAAATCTCCACAGCGCCGCCCTTCTGGTATTTGGACTCATAGTCGAAATAGGCATTCTTGGGGATAATTTCCACGGCGGGGAGATAGTCATCACCCAGGACGGCGATCTGGATCTCCCGGCCCTTGATCTTCTTTTCTACCACCACATGGTCGCCATACTTAAGCATCCGGTACAAGGTGTCCGCCAGCTGCTCCTTGGTGTCCGGCAGCTCCACACCCAGAGAGCTGCCGCCGTTGACGATCTTCACGGCGCAGGGCACCTCCAGCTTCTCCACCAGAGCGGGAATATCCGCCTGGGTATAGTGCACATCGTGCCACGGGGCGGTGCGGATACCCTCCGCGTCCATGAAGCGCTTGGTGATGGCCTTGTCCATAGCCATGCCGCTGGAGACATAATTGCTGCCGGTGTAGGGCACGCCCAAAAGATCCAGAGTGGCCTGGATGCGCCCATCCTCGCCGCAGGATCCGTGGAGCGCCAGGAACACCAGATCCGCCATGGCGCACACCTGCAAAACGCCCTGGCCCAGCATGGAGGGGCTCTGATCCCTCCGGGAGCGGCGCACCGCCTCCAGATCCGGGGCATCGGAGGAGACGCTGTGGTCGGCGCACAGGCCGTCCGGGGCGTCAAAAATATTCTCTATGCTGCCGGTATAATTCTCCAGACCCAGGAACATATCCACCAGCACCGCCTGGTGGCCCCGGCGGCGCAGGGCGCGGCAGATACCAGCGCCGCTGGTCAGCGCCACATTGCGCTCGGTACTCAGACCTCCGGATAAAACAACGATTTTCATAAAGCACCCCTCGATTCCGCCCGCAGGCAAAATAAAAACATTTTTAGATAGTATAGTATAGCACACCCGGCGGCGGATTACAACCGATGGCAGGTGAGATTTCCGCGTTTTCGGGAAAGGCCCCGGGCGGAGCGCAGAAAAGCGGTACCCGGCGTCAAATGGCGCCGGGTGCCGCTTCAGAAAAGGGATATGCACTTATTTTTCAGCTGTTCCGTCCACAGATGGGCGGAAATGCCCGTGCTGCATGATTACTTGCTCACAACGTACCAGTCGCCGTTCTGCGTAACGGTGCAGCCCTCACCCAGGAAGATCTCGTTATCGCCCAGGGTGGGGTGGGACGGATCATACTTATAGAAGCTGCCGCCGTTGACGATAATCTTGGCAGTACCTCTGTTTGCATCCAGAACATTGAGCGTATTTGCGGGATTGGTGGCCATGAAAGTACCGTCGTTGATCACAATTGTAGACTTATCAGTCGCGTAAATCAAATCACAGGATTCACCAGCGGGAACGCCGACCTGACGGAAATCGCCGCCGTTGATGGTAACGGTACTGGTTCCGCCAGCCTCGACCGCCATGGCTGCGTGGTTGGCATAAACCGCGTATACATCCGCATTGATCGTATACTTAGCTGTTCCCTCAGCCTGCACAGCGCCGAAGCTACCATTTGCCTGAACATTCTTGTTGACCTCATGTGTTCCGGAGCTGGCACTCACAGTTGTAGTGATGGTCGGGGCCTTTTCATCATAAGTATTGCCGAAGCTGTCGGACTCCGCGGCTGCCTGGGTGGCATTCACAATCAGGCCGAATCCCTTCAGAGAAGGATGGCGCCAGGACTGCACATTATTGGCCTCGTTGCCCACTGTAGTCGGCATGTAAATCACGACGGCAAACGGAGCGCTTTCGGCATTAGGATTCAGAACAGCCCAACCATTGCTGATCTGAAGCTCCTTCGCCATAGACTGCTCACTGCCGGCAATCGCCGCGATAGCCTCGCTGCGGTTTGCAAAAGCTGCATTGGTTTCAGCGGTACCGATCTTCAGATATTTGTCAATATAGAAGAGATCACCCGCAGAATTCTTGCCGCGCTCTTTGTCGTAGTTGTTTGTGGTCACATCATACTTCAGCGCCAGAGAACCGGCGTTGACGACCTTCAGGTAGACGAGTTCGGTATGACCCGGCTCCCAAAGCGCGCTGTCATTAAACAGCGGTGTGTCTGCGGTCGCTTCCTTCCACTCTTTCATGTCCTTGCTATACATCAGCTTGACATCCAGATTGCCCGCCTGAATCTTATTGACGCCTGTGCTGGCAGTGTCGGTGAACCACGCAAAGGTAGAACCCACCAGCATCGCCACACACAGCACCAGCGCAAACACGCTGGAAAGAAGCGCCCGTTTGGTCGATTTCTTGCTCATAGTTTATACTCCCTTTCATTTTTTAGGCAGTCGCTATCACCCAAAGGAGCCTGTCATAGTTCTTTGCTCCGCAAAGAACTATACACCCCGGGGTGTATACCCGCTGCTTGTATATGACTCTATGGTATCACTCTTCCCCCTTCTATGCAAGCGATTTTTCGTTTTTCGGCATTTTCTGCGTTTTGCCTAAATTGAACCATCGTTTTTGTGACAAATGCTTATCGCCCTGACAGAAGCGGGCGCGGCCAAAGGCCGCGCCCAAAATCCACATTTTCCTATACGCCCCTATCGCAGCCACTCAGGCCGGGCCCGCTTCTGTATGCCGGAAACCATGCCCATGGCCGCAAAAAGCGTCACAATGGAGGTGCCGCCGTAGCTGATAAAGGGCAGGGTCAGGCCGATGACCGGCATCACGAACAGGCACATGCCGATGTTGGACACAGTCTGGAAGATCAGCATGGCTGCCACACCCACGCAGATGTACATGTCCGACCTCACCTGCGCATGCCGGGCAACAAGCACACAGCGGAAAATGATGGCCGCCAGCAAAAGGATGGTAAACAGGCAGCCCAGCAGCCCCAGCTCCTCCCCGATGGCAGAAAAGATGAAGTCCGTATGCCGGGCCGGCAGGCTCCAGGCGCTCTTGGACTGGGTCTGGGTACCATGGAACAGCCCCTGCCCCGTGAGCTTGCCGCCGCCCAGAGCCAAAAGGCTCCGGGTCTGCTGCCAGCCGATGCCCAGAGGATCCAGATCGTGGTCAAAGAGGGTCATGAACCGCTCTTTCATATAGTCGCTGATCTTATCCGTTTCCCACAGGACGTAGAAGGCAAAGCTGCCGCCCAGGATCCCCAGCGCGAACCACCGCTTGGCTACCCCCGCCACAAAGCACATGCAGGCAAAGATGAAAATCAGCACCAGGGCGCTGCCCATGTCGCCGGACACCGCAGCGTAGGCACCCACGATCAGGAGCAGGTGTCCGCCCAGCAAGGCGATGGAGGGGATGGATTTCAGATCCCTGTGTTCCTGCAAATAGACCAGCTGCCGGGCCAGCAGGACAATAAAGATCAGCTTCACGATCTCCACCGGCTGCAGGTTCACCGGGATGCCCCGGACACCCAGCCAGGCCCGGTTGCCGGTGCCGCCGTCCATGCCCAGGGGGGTCTTCAGCAGGAGAATGAGTACCAGGCTCCCGCCCAGGAGCCATTTCCAGTACTTGCCGATCTCCGTCAGGTCCAGCATGCTCATGAGCACATAGGCCACGATGCCCAGGCAAAAAGCCGCCAGCTGGACGATGACATTTTTATAGGAACCTGTATAGTGGGTGGCGCTGGCAATCATCAGGCAGCCAAAAAGAGTGGCACCTGTACACAGGCCCAGCAGCACCAGATCCACCTGGCGGAACCAGCCGGTGAAAAAATCGAGAATTTTGCGCAGCATATGGCTGGCCTCCTTTCGGGGAGAGGAAAAATAAAAGTGGAAATTTTTTTTGAATACGAGGTGCGGATCACCACGACCAGTCTGCGGGCCGCTCTCGCAATGACACATATTATGGGATGCGTAGATACGGCATCCTCGGCACCCCGCGCCCAGGTCACGGGCGACCACAAGGGTCGCCCCTACGGAACCGTTTGGCGGGGCGGACGGCTCTGTCCGCCCGGTGCTGTTTTATCCGCGGGAAACACCGGGACAGTATATAGTTTACCACAAGAAGTTTTTTCTGTAAACGCTTCATTCGCCCTTTTCTTTTGTTTTTTCCCGTGGTATAATAGGTCGATTTGGAACAGAGAGGGTGAAGAGATGGTCTACCGGACAGAAAATGCGGCCCAGACGGAAGCGCTGGGGCAGAAGCTGGGCAGCACCCTGGCCCCCGGCAGCGTGGTGGCCTTTCGGGGCGGGCTGGGCATGGGCAAGACCGCTTTCACCCGGGGTCTTGCCCGGGGCCTGGGCTGTACGGGCCGGGTCACAAGCCCCACCTTTACCATTGTCAACGAATACCGGGGGAATATTCCCCTGTTTCATTTCGATATGTACCGGCTGGACAGCTCCGACGCTCTGTTCGACATCGGCTGGGAGGACTATCTGGATCGGGGCGGCGTGTGCGCCGTGGAGTGGAGCGAGAATGTGGCGGACGCCATGCCGGAGGGTACGGTATATGTGACCATTGAGCGCGCTCCGGAGGGTGAAAACACCCGGATCATCACCATTACTGGAGGAGGTGTGGCACTATGAAAACTCTGGCACTGGAGACATCGGCCAAGAGCGTTTCCGTGGCCGTGACGGAGGACGGAAAGGTGCTGGCCTCCTCCTATCAGAATATCGGCCTGACCCATAGCGTGACATTGATGCCGCTGCTGGACGGGATGCTGCAAAACGCGGGGCTGACCTTAGAGGACATGGAGCTTTTGGCTGTGGCGGCGGGACCGGGCAGCTTCACGGGCCTGCGCATCGGCGTATCGGCTCTGAAGGGCCTTGCCTGGGCAGAGGACAAGCCCTGCTGCGGCGTATCTACCCTGGAGGCTATGGCTCAGAACGGGAAGCTCTTCACAGGCACCGTCATCTGCGCCATGGACGCCCGGCGCAATCAGGTCTACAACGCCCTGTTCCGCTGTGAAGGCGGGGCGCTTTCCAGACTGTGCCCGGACCGGGCCATCGGTCTGGAGGAGCTGGCGGAGGAGCTGAAGGGGGACGAAAGCCCCAAGCTGACCGTAGGTGACGGGGCGCAGCTCTGCTGCGACTATCTGAACGGCCACGGCATCCCCTGCCGTCTGGCACCGGAGAGCAGCCGCTATCAATCCGCCGTGGGGGTGGCTCTGGCGGCGGAGGCCATGGCCCGCCGTGGCGAGGCCGTCAGCGGCCGGGAGCTGGTTCCCACCTACCTGCGGCTTTCCCAGGCGGAACGGGAGAGGCTTGCCAAGGGGATGAAAATCACGGTGGATTGACGGCGGACAGGCTGGCCGGTTTCCAGCGGTTGGTTTCATTATTTTGTTATAAAATTTTTTATATAAACGGAGGATACTTTTATGAGCGCCAAATTTCCCACCCTGCACATTGTGAACCATCCCCTGGTGCAGCACAAGCTGTCCATCATGCGCCAGAAGGAGACCAGCACCAAGGACTTCCGGGCCCTGGTGGGGGAGATCGCCATGCTGCTGACCTATGAGGCAACCCGGGATCTGCCCATGACCACTAAGACCATCGAGACCCCCCTGTGCTCTTATGAGGCTCCCTTCCTGGCCGGCAAGAAAATGGCCATCGTGCCCATTCTGCGGGCGGGTCTGGGCTTTGAAGACGGCATTCTGACCCTGGTACCCTCCGCCCGGGTGGCCCACATCGGCATGTATCGGGATGAGGAGACTCTGGAACCCCACTTCTATTTCCTGAAGTACCCCAAGGACATCGCCGACCGGGACGTGCTCATTGTGGACCCCATGCTGGCCACCGGCGGCAGCGCAGATATGGCTATCACCAAGATGAAGGAGCTGGGCTGCAAGAGCATCAAGCTGATGATCCTGGTGGCTGCCCCTGAGGGCGTGCAGTTCATCTATGATCGCCACCCCGATGTGGAGATCTACTGCGCCGCGCTGGATGACCATCTCAACGAGAACGGCTACATCGTCCCCGGCCTGGGCGACGCCGGCGACCGGATTTTCGGCACGAAATAAATAAAAATAGTGCAAAGGGGCGGGGTAAAACCCCGCCCCTTTCCCTGTATAAAGATTAAATTTGTAGGGCGGTACCCATGTGTGCCGCCGCACACTGCACTCTTTGCGTTGTGTCATTGCGAGCCAGTGACCGACGTCACTGGTGCGGCAATCCGTATCCCCTCGCGCGGCATGGGGCTACTGTACCGGGTGAGTCTCCGTCCCGCCCGTAGTGGCTGCGCGGGTCATCCCCACGAAGAATACGGGGTGCCTGCGAATTTTTTTGGCATTTATAGATAAATTCACAGAATTTCCTGTTGCGTTTTGGGACGTTTTCATGTAAAATAAGGGTACAATCAAGATTGGTAGCTGTAAGGAAGTGCTTCGCGCACGGGCTGCAACTATCACTCGGCGCTGTGCTTGAGTGTTTCAGATCCTCTCCGGAGGGTTTGGAACATTTTTCATTATACGCAGCAGTGTCGAATATAGGGAGAAAGGTCTTGACTTCAAACAGTAAGAACAGCAAGTAAGCAGCAAGGAGGAAAAAAGAATGTATTTAGTCACCAACGGCAGACTCATCACTCGCGACCCCGACGCCAAGGGCTACTACGAGCACGGTGCCGTGGCCTACGAGGGCAGCAAGATCGTGGAAGTAGGCGAGGAGAGCGCTCTGCGGGCCAAGTACGCAGACGCGGAGATCATCGACGCCAAGGGCGGCGTTATCATGCCCGCCCTCATCAACGCCCACACCCATATTTACTCCGCCCTGGCAAGGGGTCTGAGCATCGTGGGCAACAACCCCACCAACTTCTACGAGGTGCTGGACGGCACCTGGTGGGCTATCGACCGCCACCTGATGATGGACGGCACCCGCGCCAGCGCCACCGCCCTTTACATGGACTCCATCAAGCAGGGCGTCACCACCATCTTCGACCACCACGCCTCCTACGGCGAGATCCCCGGCACCCTGCACACCATTGCAGAGGAGTCCAAGCGCCTGGGCCTGCGCTCCTGTCTGTGCTACGAGGTCTCTGACCGGGACGGCGAGGAGAAGTGCCTCCAGGCCATCCAGGAGAACGCCGACTTCATCACCGAGTGCGAGAGAAGCAAGGATCCCATGCTGGCCGCCATGTTCGGCGGACACGCCCTGTTCACCATCTCCGATAAGACCTTTGACCGGATGGTGGCCGCCAACAATGGCCGCACCGGCTACCACATCCATGTGTCCGAGGGCATGAACGATGTGTATGATTCCCTGCAGAACTATGGCCGCCGCCCGGTGCAGCGCCTGCAGGACCACGGCATTCTGGGAGAAAAGACCATCCTGGGCCACTGCATCCATGTAAACACCGCCGAAATGGAGATCATCAAGGAGACCGGCACCATGGTGGTGAATAACCCCGAGAGCAACATGGGCAACGCCATCGGCATCTGTCCGGTACTCCAGCTGCACAAGCGCGGCATCCTCCTGGGCATGGGCACCGATGCCTATACCAACGACATGCTGGAGTCCATCAAGGTGGCCCTGTGCTCCCAGCGCAGCCAGAACTGCCTGCCCAATGTGGGCTGGTGCGAGGTCACGGACATGCTGTTCAAGAACAACGCCAGGATCGGCGCACGGTACTTCCCCGATGAGCTGGGCGTGCTGAAGGCCGGCGCGGCGGCGGACATCATCGTCATGGACTACAAGCCGTTCACCCCGTTCTCCGACGAGAACATCGACGGCCACATGATCTTCGGCATGACCGGCCGCCAGTGCCAGACCACCATCGCAAACGGCAAGGTCCTTATGCAGGATCGCGTGCTGGTGGGTATCGATGAGGAGGCCGAGAACGCCCATATCCTGGAGGCCGCCAAGAAGCTTTGGGGAGATTTGAATCACCGGGTGTATTGATTCCTTGGAGGCGCAGCCGAAGCGGAAAAAGGGCCGGCTGACAGGGTACGATTATAGTGCCAACGGGTCCTATTATATAACCGTGTGTACCAGAGATAAGCAGCACATCTTGGGCCATTCCGTAGGGGGCGGCGTCCTCGACGCCCCGTATGTACGGCTATCGAAATGTGGTGCAATGGTTCGGGACACTCTGCTGGAAATGGACGCCTTTTATGATGAGATAACCATCAATCATTATGTCATCATGCCCAACCATGTGCATTTCATTCTTTCCATTTGTGGGGAGCGCGGGCCGTCGAGGACGCCGGCCCCTACGAACGAATCGTTACCCGGCCACGGGTCGTCGAGGACGCCGACCCCTACGAACGCACGGTTGCCAGCTTTTCTCTCTGCCTGGAAACGGCTTACAAACAAAAAAGCCGGTTTTCCCATTTGGCAGCGGGGCTATCACGACCATGTGATCCGCAACGAGGCGGATTATCTCCGCATTTGGCAATATATGGATGAAAACCCCGTCCGGTGGACGGAGGACGAGTATTATTTTGAATAAATATAGGAGGAAGCCCTATGTCTGAGAAAATGTATCCCATTCCTTTTAAGTCTCTTATGAACTGGGTGGTCACCGAGTACGCCATGAGCGGCGAGATCTTCGGCGTCCACAAAGCATATAAGGCCACCGGCAAGAGCCTGCCCATTTTCGGTGAGCGCATCGAGACTCCCTTCGGGCCTGCCGCCGGTCCCAACAGCCAGCTGGCCCAGAACATTATCGCCGCCTACTTCGCCGGAGCCCGCTTCTTCGAGGTAAAGACCGTGCAGAAGATGGACGGCGCCGACCTGGCCGCCTGCGTGCCCCGTCCCTGCATTCTCGCCAACGACGAAGGCTATAACCAGGAGTGGTCCACCGAGCTGACCGTGCCCCAGGCTATGGATGAATACATCAAGGCCTGGTGCGCGCTGAAGGTCCTCAGCAAGGTCTACGGCCTGGGCGACCCCAACGGGTTCGTGTTCAACATGTCCGTGGGCTATGACCTGGAGGGCATCAAGGGCGAGAAGGTGGACACCTACCTCAACGGCATGATGGACGCCACCAAGACCGCCATTTTCGGTGAGTGCAAGGCAGTGCTCAAGGAGTTGTTCCCGGAGGAGAGCGACTACATCGACGCCATCTCCCCCTGCGTTTCCCGCAGCGTCACCGTGTCCACCCTCCACGGCTGCCCCCCGGATGAGATCGAGCGCATTGCCTCCTACCTCATTTCCGAGAAGCACCTGCACACCTTCGTCAAGTGCAACCCCACCATCCTGGGCTATGAGACCGCCCGGACCATTCTGGACGGCATGGGCTATGACTATATCGTGTTTGACGACCACCACTTCCGGGAAGACCTCCAGTGGGCCGACGCCGTGCCTATGTTTGAGCGCCTGCAGGCTTTGGCCGACAGCAAGGGCCTGGAGTTTGGTCTGAAGCTCTCCAACACCTTCCCTGTGGACACCACCCGGGGCGAGCTGCCCAATGACGAGATGTATATGTCCGGCCGCAGCCTGTTCCCCCTGACCATTGAGATGTGCCATCGGATTTCCCGCCAGTTCAAGGGAAAGATGCGCATTTCCTTCGCCGGCGGCGCAGAATACTTCAACTGCGACAAGCTCTTTGCCGCCGGTATCTGGCCCATCACCGTGGCCACCACCATCCTCAAGCCCGGCGGGTACAACCGTCTGCTCCAGATGGTGGAAAAGGTGGAGCCCATGCCCTACAAGGCATTTTCCGGCACCGATACCGAGGCCATCTGCGCCATGTCCACCGCTTCTCACACGGACTACCACCATGTCAAGCCCATCAAGCCCCTGCCCAAGCGCAAGAGTGAGAAGAATGTGCCCTGGATCGACTGCTTCACCGCCCCCTGCAAGGGCGGCTGCCCCATCGAGCAGGACATCCCCGAGTATGTAGAGCTGTGCCGCAAGGGCCTGTATGGCCCGGCCCTGAAGCTCATCACCGAGAAAAACCCCCTGCCCTTCCTCACGGGCACCATCTGCGCACACCGCTGCCAGAACAAGTGTACCCGCAACTTCTACGAGGAGTCCGTGCAGATCCGCGACACCAAGCTGGTGGCGGCTCAGAACGGCTATAACGCCCTAATGGCCTCCATCAAGAAGCCCGCCAAGGTCGCCGGCAAGAAGGCCGCCATCATCGGCGGCGGCCCCACCGGCATCGCCGCGGCCTATTTCCTGGGCCGGGCCGGTATCGAGACCACCATCTTTGAGCGCGAGGCCTACCTCGGCGGTGTGCCCCGGCATGTGATCCCCTCCTTCCGCATCGCCAACGAGACCATCGAGAAGGACATCGCCCTGATGCAGAAGTACGATGTGGAGGTCAAGTGCGGTGCTCCCGCCCCCTCTGTGGATGAGCTGAAGAAGATGGGCTACACCCATATCCTCTTCGCTGTAGGCGCGTGGAAGCCCGGTAAGCTGGACATCCCCGGCGATGTGGCCGGCGCCATCCAGTGGATGAAGGGCGTAAAGGCCGGCAACATCGCCGTAGGCGGCAATGTGGTGGTGGTGGGCGGCGGCAATACCGCCATGGACGCGGCCCGTCTCGCCAAGCGCTGCGGTGCCAAGCATGTGACCCTGGTGTATCGCCGCACCAAGAAGTATATGCCCGCCGACGAGCACGA
>URSX01000012.1 GCA_900550615.1 uncultured Eubacteriales bacterium | reverse complement strand
TACTTGATTCCATTGCATTTAGCGGTTTTAATTCTAGAGCAGTAAATATTATTACTCGATCAGGCCGTTGAGCAGGGTCAGGCACTTGCGGCTGTGCAGCTTGCGGATGGCCTTGGCTTCGATCTGGCGCACACGCTCACGGGTGACGCCGAAGTCGCGGCCGACCTCTTCCAGCGTGCGGGGACGGCCATCGTCCAGACCAAAGCGCAGGCGGATGACCTTCTCTTCACGAGGGGTCAGGCTCTTGAGAGCCAGATTGATCTGCTGTGCCACCATGGCGCGGTCTGCGGCCTTGCCAGGGGCTTCGGCATTTTCGTCTGCGACGAAATCGCCCAGAGAGGAATCCTCTTCCTCACCCACGGGGCTTTCCAGGCTTGCAGGCTCCTGTGCCATGCGCTGGATCTCGCGCACGCGCTCCACGCTCATGTCCATGGCCTTTGCCAGCTCTTCCGGGGTGGGCTCGTGGCCGTTCTGGTACACCAGCTGGTTGGTGGCCTGACGCATCCGGTTGATGGTCTCGACCATATGCACCGGGATGCGGATGGTGCGGGCCTGGTCGGCGATGGCGCGGGTGATGGCCTGACGGATCCACCAGGTGGCGTAGGTGGAGAACTTATAGCCCTTAGTGTAGTCAAATTTTTCCACTGCCTTGATAAGGCCCAGGTTGCCCTCCTGGATCAGATCCAAAAACAGCATGCCCCGGCCCGCATAGCGCTTGGCGATAGATACTACTAGGCGCAAGTTGGCCTCGGCCAGCTTCTGCTTGGCGGTGTCGCCATATTTAACCAGCTTGCGCAGATGAGCCAGATCCTCCTCGGACAGGTTCTGGATCTCCTCGTCGGAGACCTCGATCTCGCCAACGGGATCCTCGGCGTCCAGAACCTGCTCCACAGCTTGTCCGTTGGCCTTTTCCCAGGCGATCAGCTTGGCCTTGGCCTTATTTCCCTCGGCAATGGCGGACGCCAATTCGATCTCGCCGTCAGCGGAGAGCAGAGCTACCTTACCGATCTCCTTGAGATACATGCGGACAGGGTCGTCGATATTGAAGCTGTCTACCAGGGAATTGGGGTCGACCAGCTCCTCCTCCTCGATCTCGGCGATCTCCTCCAGCGGAGGCTCTGTCTCCGCGTTGACGTCGGGCAGGAAAGCCTCGGCCGTGACTTCGATGGAGAGCTTTTCCAGGGAGTCATAGATCATGTCCAGCTTTTCACTCTCCAGATCCATGGTATCCAATACATCGGACAGCTCGCTGCTTTCCAGCTTGCCACAGCGCTTTCCCTTGATAAAGAGCTCCTTCAGGCGCTCATTGCTCTGGATCAGTTGGGCGGCGGGGAGAGTGGCTATGGTCTTCTCATCCAACTGCCCTTTGTTGCCCTTGATGACCTCTTCCTCGATCTCGTGTTGCTTCTCATCGGCCTCCTTCAGCAGCTGGTCGGCCATATTTTGCAGCTCTTTCTCTGTGTAGTGCGGTTCACTCATGTATTCTTTCCTCCGTATCCCTTTTTGAATTTGTATTTTTCTTTTGCCGCCAGCAGCGGATCAATCTCCTGTTCACTGCCGCTGCGGTCTGCTTCCTCCCGAATAATGCGCACATAATCCTGCAGCGCCTGATGTGCCCCGGAAACGGATTCCGGTTTCTGTAGTATAGCCGTAAAGTGGCTCATCTCCTCCGATGACAGTTCTCCTGCCAGGGCCGCTATGCTGTGGGGCCGTCCGGACTCTCGATCCCGGAGCAGCAGCTCATAGATCTTTCGCAGAACCGGGGCAGAAAACTCCTCTGGCTTCGGCATATCTACCCCGGCAAACAGGTCATCGTCCCGCATCATCAGGCGGAGAATGCCCTCCTCCGCCAAGGCGCTGCGCAGATTTGCATAGCGAAGATCCCGCACCTGGGGCTGCAGCGCGGACACGGGATTCATTTCCCGGCGTGTCTGGATATTCTGCTGCTTGCGCTTGCTGCGCCTATAGACCCGGCTGACCTCGCTGCGCATAGCCTCCGGCGTAAGACCTGCGGCCTCTGCGGCGCGCACGGTGTAGACCTCACGCTCCACTGCGTTATCCAGCGTCGATAAGACCTGGCTGATGTCGGCGGCATAGGCGATGCGGTCCGCGTCGTCCTGCAGGTTATACTTGGCAGCCACCTGTCCCATGCGGAACTCAATGCCGTTTTCACTTCCGGTAAGCAGACGCTCAAAAGCCTGCGCACCTTGGAACTTGATAAAATCATCCGCATCCTGTTTTATGTAACTGCCGTCCACCAGGCGGCGAGGCAGCTGCAGCACCCGCACGGAAAATTCTGAGTTTTTCAGGATATCCAGCGCTCGTTGGGTGGCGAGTTGGCCGGCGTTGTCGTTGTCATAGCAGAGGATCAGCTCCTTGGTGTATCGGCTGAGCAGGCGCGTCTGCTCTACAGTGAGGGCGGTGCCCATGGAGGCCACGGCGTTGTCAAATCCCGCCTGGTGCAGCGTCACCACATCCAGGTTTCCCTCGCAGAGAATGATGTTGGGCCGTTTTGTTTTCTTGGCCAGATTCAGCCCGTACAGCACCCGGCGTTTGCTGTAGACCGGCGTCTCACTGGTGTTCATGTATTTGGGCTCGGATTTATCAATAACGCGGCTACCGAAGCCGACCACATCCCCCCGCACATCCACCACCGGCAGTATCAGTCTGTTGCGGAACTTATCATATAGCCCGCCATTTTTATTCTGTACAACAAGTCCCGCCTTTATAAGCTCCTGCTTAGAGTAACCCTTTTCCGTCATGGCCCGCAGCAGGTGATCCCACCCGTCCCGGGCGGCCCCCATACCGAAGCGAACGGCGATCCCACGGCGGATCTGCCGGCGGTTCAGATAGGCCTGCACCGCTGCACCCTCCGGGCCTTGCAGCGTCTGATAATAGTACCGGGCGGCGTCCCGGTTCAGCTCCAGCAACCGTTTGCGCAGGCGATCTGCCCCGTCGGACTCCCGATCCTCCGGCACGGGCAGATTCACCCGCTTCGCCAGAAAGCGCACCGCATCTGGATAGGACAGATTTTCTATATCCATGATAAAATTGATGACGCCGCCGCCTTTTTTGCAGCCGAAGCAGTGATAGTACTGCTTGTCCTGCAGCACATGGAAGGAGGGGGTTTTTTCGTTGTGAAACGGACAGCAGCCCCAATAGCTGCCGCCCTTAGGCTGCAGAGACACATAGCTGCCGACTACATCCAGAATATCATTTCTGGCAGCCAGCTCATCCAGAAAACTCTGGGGAAATGCCATAGATCGCCCTCCTTTCTCGTCTGTTGCACTGAGCCGGGCAACACTTCTTCACTTAACTTATACGAAGAAAGATTTCGATTTCCTCTTTTCGGACAAAAAAGATTATCCCGCAGTCTTTCCTGCGGGATAATCCGAAAGGTCAAAGGTCAACGATGACCGGTGTGCAGCCGATATGCGGCAGGAAAACATGGAGCAGATCTGCCGTTTTCAGCCGCAGAGAGCTGGTGTTGCGGCAGGGATGGCAGCCGAACCATTCCGCCTCGGCCACGCTGCGCTCCAGAGCCAGGGTGACGCGGTGCTCCGTGTCATTCATCAGGCCCAGGACGGATGCCGAGCCGGGCGTCACGCCCAGAAGATTTTGTAGATCCTCCGCAGAGGCAAAGCTCAGCCGGGAGGAGCCGATGACCTTGGAAAAATCCGCCGTGCGGAAGGGGCGGTCCTCCGGCATGGCCAGCAGATAGAAGGCGCTGCGGTTGCGAGGCGTCAGCAGCAGATTTTTGCAGATATGTACACCCAGCACCTGGCTGATACCCGCGCAGGCATCCATATCATGCGCCGGATCGTGATCCACACGCTCGTAGGGGATCTTCAACGCATCCAGCAGGTCATAGACCCGCTGCTCCACAGGCTCCCTGATATCGTCGGGCCGTCCGGAAAAAACGGAAGAGATATTCATGTCTTATTCTCCATTGCAAGCAATTTTTCTCCAGCACGGAAAATATCTCCCGCGCCAACGGTGAGGATCAGATCACCCGGCTGGGCTATCTGCGCCAGCGTATCCGCCACCTGATCCAGCGTGGAGCAGTATATGGCCCCCGGGATCTTCTCAGCCAGCTGACTGGAGGAAATGCCGATGTCATTGGTCTCCCGAGCGGCATAGATCTCCGCCAGCACTGCGACATCAGCCAGCTTCAGTTCCTTCACAAAATCGGAAAAGAGTGCCTGCGTGCGAGTGTAGGTGTGGGGCTGGAAGGCGCAGATGACCCGCTTGCAGGCCATGGAGCGGGCCGTCGTCAGCAGGGCGTGCAGCTCACCGGGATGGTGGGCATAGTCATCGTATACCTCGGCACCGCGGAAGCTGCCCTTATACTCAAACCGCCGTCCCGCGCCATGGAAGCTGTGCAGGCCCTCCTCCACGGCTTTTCCGCTGATGCCCAGCACATAAGCCGCCGCAGCAGCGGCCAGGGCGTTGGAGACGTTGTGCTTTCCGGCCACGGCCAGCGCTATATGGGCGTAGAATTTACCGTGAATGACCACGTCAAATTCGCCGCAGCCGTCGTGGTATGCCACCTGGTCAGCCCGGCAGTCTGCCGCTTCGTCTTTTACGGAGAAAGTAAATACAGAATGCGCCAGTCCCTTGACCGCGTCCATGGCCCCCGGGTCGTCCGCGTTGGCAATGACAAAGCCGTTCTGGGGTACAAGATCGGCAAAAGCGTGGAAAGATCGCTCCACGTCTGTCAGATCCTTGAAAAAGTCCAGATGGTCGGCCTCCACGTTCAGGATCACGGCCACCGTGGGGAAGAAGTTCAGAAAGGAATTGCAGTATTCGCAGGACTCCAGAATGATCGTGTCACCGTGGCCCACGCGATAGCCGGAGTGCAGCATGGGCAGTGTGCCGCCGATCATCACAGTGGGATCCGCCTGGGCCGCCATAAAGATATGGGTGGCCATAGAGGTAGTGGTGGTTTTGCCATGAGTGCCGGAGATACACAAAGCGTTGCGATACTGCTGCATAATAGCGCCCCAGGCCTGGGCACGCTCATATACGGGGATGCCCCGGGTCACAGCGCCGGAGATCTCCGGGTTGTCATCGTGGATGGCGGCTGTGCGGATCACCAGCTGGGCACTTTGCAGATTCTCGGCGGAATGGCCAATGGACACGGGGATTCCCAGAGTGCGCAGGTGCTTTACCGTCTCGCTTTCCGTCATGTCGGAGCCCTGCACACACAGACCCATACCCTGGAGGACCTCGGCCAGGGGGCACATGGATACGCCGCCGATGCCGGCCAGATGTACGCGGATACCGGGTTTGAGATAGTTCTTAAAATCCACTGTGGGATGCATCATATCAAATTGCCTCCTAAAGACAGGTTCATTACACAATTGCATTTTTAAAACAGAAATATTATAATACGAATCGGGAAGAAGTGCAACACAAAATGAAAGGAAAAACGTTTCCGACGGAGGATGGTCTATGAGCCGTGAGCAGGCAGCGGAAATAATAAAAACGATCAAAGCTCGGGGGTTCCGGGCCTATCTGGTAGGCGGGTGTGTGCGGGATGTCCTCATGGGCCGCACACCGGAGGATTGGGACATTGCCAGCTCCGCCCGCCCGGAGCAGATCATGGAAATATTTGGGGAAAAAGCGATCCCCACGGGGCTCCGGCACGGAACCGTCACTGTTAAGGCCCGAGATGGGCTGTATGAAATTACTACTTTTCGCACGGAGGGAACCTACTCCGACGGGCGGCATCCCGATACGGTCTCCTTTTCCTCGTCCATAGAAGAGGACCTCTCCCGGCGGGACTTGACCATAAACGCCATGGCTATGGACGATGACGGCCGGGTCATAGACCCCTTTGGCGGGCAGAAGGATCTCGCCCTTCGGCGGATCCGCTGCGTGGGGGATCCCCGAAAAAGATTTGAGGAGGACGCCCTGCGCATACTGCGGGCCATCCGCTTTGCATCCGTGCTGCAATTTGCCGTAGACCCGGCCGCGGTGGAGGCCGTGCACGCAAGGGCGGGGCTGCTGAAAAGGATCGCGGCAGAGCGTATTCTTGCGGAGATGAACAAGCTGCTGTG
Organism: uncultured Eubacteriales bacterium; assembly: GCA_900550615.1. Classification (GTDB taxonomy): domain Bacteria; phylum Bacillota; class Clostridia; order Oscillospirales; family Oscillospiraceae; genus Vescimonas. The sequence continues at coordinate 22,770 of URSX01000012.1, read as the reverse complement.
CGGCAGCGGATGCAGGGAGGTGCTGCTGGATTATCCGGATGTGCTGGGGGTGTTTCTGCCGGAACTGCTGCCGTGTGTGGGCTTCGACCAGCGAAACATTCATCACTGCTTCGACCTGTACACGCATATTGTCTATGCCACAGCGGCCATCCGGAATGATCCGATCCTGCGCTGGGTCATGCTGCTTCATGATATTGGCAAGGTGGATACCTTTACGGTCGATGCGGCGGGGCAGGGCCATTTTTACGGCCATCCGGACCGCAGCGCCGCCATGTCCGGGGAGATCTGTACGCGCATGCGGATGCGGAAAAAGGATCGGGAGAACATTGTCACGCTGATCTGCTGGCATGACAGAAACATCCCCGTAACAGAACAGGGGATAGGCCGCGCCTTGCTGACGCTGGGAGAGGAGAATTTCCGGCGGCTTCTGGAGGTGAAGCGGGCGGACAATCTGGCCCAGGCGCCGGAGTTTCATTATGTGGGGAGCATGCTGGATGAAGCGGAGGAGCTTTTGGAGGATATCCTCCGGAAGAAGCGATGCCTGCAAATCAGAGATCTGGCCGTGGATGGAAATGACCTTCTCGCCCTGGGATATTCCGGACGGGAAATCGGGCAGGCGCTGCACGCCCTTTTGCAGCGGGTCGCTGCCGGAGAAATGGCAAACGAACGGACAGCCCTGCTGGCTGCTTTGCAGGAGCGCGGGCCGCTACTTCCATAGGTTCAGGTATCCGGCATCCCGCAGCTGCTTGAGAAAGAGGAGCAGCATGGGAAACAGGATCATCCCTCCCACGCCGAGGGCGCAAAAGCCGATATACATGGCCATTAGCGCTGCCAGAGGAGGGAGGTTGACCTGGGCCGCCATGACCTTCGGCTCCAGGAAGCTTCGTACCAGTGAGATCACGGCATAGAGAATCCCCAGGGCGATGGCCTTAGGCATCTGCTGCAGCAGCAGACACACCACCGCCCAGGGCAGCAGGACCGTACCGGTTCCGAACACGGGCAGCGCATCGATGACGGCGATAACGGCAGCCAGCAGCAGGGCATACGGCTGCCGGATGATGACAAATCCCGCCAGAAGCTCGGCGAAGGTCACGCTCAGGAGGATACACTGCGCCTTGAACCACTTAGTGAGGGTGGAGAGCAGATTTTTCTTTACGCCTCCGGCTTTCTGCAGCTTTTGCGGCGGCAGCTGACGTCGTAAAAACGCCATAACTGAAGGGAATTGGCTCGCTGTAAAGAATATAGCCAGTACAGTGGTGGCTGCAAATAAAAACGCGGAGGGAAGACTCGACAGAGCGTCTGCGGTGGCGCTGACACACCGGGCGGAGAATCGGGTAAACCAGGAGGATATCTGCTGCGACACGTCGTCTATGGCCCGCTGCATCCACCCTTGCATGCTCTGCGGGCACGAGGCACAGAACTGCTCCAGCCGCCGCTGCATGGCCGAAAAGTAGGCCGGAAGCTCTGCCAGATACTGGGGGAGCGCCCTGAACAGCCGAACGGTCTGCTGCATCAGGTTCATCAGCAGCACCGTCAAAACGGCAAACAGCAGCGCCAGCAGCACAAAGGACAGTATCGCTGAGATAAATCCCCGCCGCAGCCGCAGCTTTTCCCGCAGAAAACAGACTGTCGGCTCCATGATGCTGGCAACGCCCAGCGCCAGAAGAAAGGGCAGCAGCCAGAGAAGCACATACCGAATGCCGACCCAGCACAGCAGAAGGACCAGTCCCCAGTATATGACCGTACTTATAAATTTTCGTTGCTTTTCCGACATATATGCCTCCGGTACCGTGAACATACTTGCATACAGTGCCAATATATGATATTATATCGAAAACAAACCACAGTTTATTCGGGAGTAAATCATGAGCAAGAAAAAATATTATATAGTTTCTGAGGATGCCCTGCCGGATATTTTTATCAAAGTGGCAGAGGCAAAGCGAATGCTGCAGGTAGGTGAGGCCCAGACGGTGGGGGAGGCGGCCAGACTTATGAACATCAGCCGCAGCGCATTTTATAAATACAAGGACGCTGTGCAGCCGTTCCAGGATCTGAAGGCGGGCCGTATTATTACGTTTTATGCGCTGCTGAAGGATAACCCGGGTGTGCTGAGCAATTACCTGTCTATTTTTGCCAACTCAGGGGCAAATATACTCACCATCAACCAGACTATCCCCACCAACGGCTGTGCGGGTGTGACCATTTCCGCAGAGACCAGCGATATGAACGAGGGGCTGGACGAGATGATTGCCGGCATATCCGGCGCCATGGGCGTTCTGAAATTTGAAGTCCTTGCAGGATGATCAAAAAGTAAAAAGCACCGGGAACACCCGGTGCTTTAGCGTGTTAAAAAAGCCTCGCAGAGTTTGCCGCCCGGAGGCGGCAAAGAATTTCAATCATTTTCTCTCGCGACCTGTGCGTGAGAGAAAATACTTCTCAGGCTGCCAGTGTGGAATTTGTCCGCCTCGGACGGACAAATTATGCGCGCAGCAGACTGCAAGCCTCTTGTCGGAAAAACCCGGAGGGTTTTTCGACAGTCTCAAGCACCGGGAACACCCGGTGCTTTTTTCATGCTTGCGCTTGCGGAAAGTGTTTCAGCGGGATATCCAAATCCCGCGCGATCTGCTTGGCGTATCGGTCCTCCTCGCTGAATATGCAGCCGCAGTATTTCTGCATGTATAACCCCAGCTCTCTGGCCTGCTGCTGACCGGTTCGGAACCCCGGCCGGAAATCCCGATAGAGAAATTTCACGCCCCATTTCGATCCGGCCCGGTCGGCAATTTCTGCCATCCGTTCATGCTGCTGGTAAGGGCTGACGAACAGGGTAGATGTAAAGGAATCGAAGCTGTTTTCAGCTGCAAATCGGGCAGCCTGCTCCAGGCGCATTTCATAGCATGTTCCACAGCGGTGCTCAATGTCCCCAGCAACGGCGCACACAAAATCCCGCAGCCCGTACTCTTCCTGTACGATCAGCTCCATGCCGATCATCCCGGCGTATGTGATCAGCGTGTCCCGTCGGGCCTTGTACTCCTGATATGGGTGAATATTGGGATTGAACCAATAGGACACCGGCTCGATCCCCTCCGCGCGAAGCTGCTCCACGCAGGAAACGGAGCACGGCGCGCAGCAGGTGTGCAGCAGTGTTTTCATGATTTCGTCTCCCTATTTTTCGGTTTGAATTTACCCAAGAATTTATGGATTCTGCCGCCGTTCGCCACGCCGTAAGACCAGTCGGAAATGGCAAAGAAACGGTGATAGACCTTTTGGAACGGCTGGTTGACAAAGGCGTCGAAGAAGGCAGCCCGCTCTCTGGGAGGATTAGAGGTGCCCGAAAGGGCTGGATTGCCCGCAATGGCTTCCTCAAGAGAACGTTTTTGGCGGTGCAGTGGTACGAGATCCAATATATGGGCACCCTTCACGGTGTTGATGAGCAGCAGGGAGACCCCCCGCTTTTTCTGCTCTGGCTCAAAGTCCGCCGGCAGGCTCTGAAATGAGCCCATAGAAAGATCTGCTACCCGATTGGTGCCCCGGCAGGTGCAGTGGTAGCACGACGGACGCAGAAACAGTCCCCGGAACAGGCCCCGCCCATAATCCGACTTCAAAAGCGGCGCGTCATATTGTCCGCCGCCCTCAAAATCCACCACGAATCGGAAATCGCTGCCGGATGTCTTCTTGCAGAACTGGATCGCCTTCACCGGGCGCTGCTTGATATAGTGCATGGCATCCACCATTTTGCTCCATACTCCCGGGGAGGGAACGCCGCTGCACAGTGTGTCCGCTGTCAGGAGCAGATCAGGGGATTCACCCAAGTACCTGTAAAGCCCTTCAACTTGACACGGCGTTCCGGTGAAAAACACAAGACGTCCCCGATCCAGGTAGTAGCGCACCTGCTGAAAGCACTCGCCCATATCGCTTTGAACCAGCTTTGTTCCCATGAGGCGAGGCAGCTCGCTCTTACTCTGGACGGATGTGTGTACCACGCGCATATCCCCATCCATGGCTGCGCCGAAAACCACGCCGCCGGACTCCAGCACAAAGGAGGCGATGGCCGCGAAAGCGCCGCCGCAGGTGGACTGCTCCCGCAGCGCGCCATCCTCGTTCCAAACTGCAAAGGCTGTAGGGTCAGGGCGAAGCTCGCGGTTTTTCAGCGCCGGGCAAATATGTGTACAGTGGCCGCAGAACACGCAGGCGTCCGTGATCTCCGGATATAAAAAGCCCTCCCGGTCCGGAACCATCCGAATGGCGGCGCGGGGACATCCGCTGGCACAGGCGCTGCAGCCTGTGCAGTGTTCCTTTGGCGCAAGGCGGGGCGTAGCGGAAGAACTCATAGCCATACCTCCCGTTTTTTTGTCATTATAGCATCTTATTCGGCATAAGGCAATAAAACTATTTCCACTCCAGCTCAAATTGAGCCGGGAAGGAGCGAAAGAATCTCGGTCGCTCTTGCTATTTTTTTAAATCTCTGCTATACTGGCATAAATTATTGGGTGGAGGTTTGCTATGCGGATTCTGGGCATCGACCCGGGGGTTGCGATCGTTGGATTCGGACTCATTGAGTCGGGCCCTGGGGTGCAGCGGATGCTGCAGTATGGGGTCATCACCACTCCCGCAGGCCAGCCCCTGGCCGCGCGTCTGGCCCAGATCAGGCGGGACATGACGGAGCTGATCGAAACGCTTGCACCAGATGAAATTTCCATTGAGGAGCTTTTTTTCTCCAAGAATATCACAACAGGCATTGCCGTGGCCCATGCCCGTGGCGTGATCCTGTGCGCGGTGGAGGAGCAGGCGATCCCCATCTACGAATATACCCCCATGCAGATCAAGCAGGCGGTCGTGGGGTATGGTCTGGCGGATAAAAAGCAGGTCATGGACATGACACGCCGCATTCTGAAGCTAAAGGCGGTGCCCCGGCCGGACGATGCCGCCGACGCGCTGGCCATTGCTCTGTGCCATGCCCGCAGCGCCACCAGTCTTCTGCGGCGCAGAGACCCCAATGTGAAGGAAACCGTATAAAAAGTAAGGGAGAGGTCCATGTTTTACTATCTGAATGGTACTGTGGCGGAAATCGGCCCCAACCTGGCCGTGATCGACTGCTGTGGTGTCGGCTATTCCTGCGCCACTACCAATTACACCCTGGCTCAACTGAAAAAAGGAGAGCGGGCAAAGCTGTTCACCTATCTCTATATCCGGGACGACATTCTCGATCTCTACGGCTTTTTCTCTCAGGCGGAGCTGAGCAGCTTCAAAATGCTGCTGAGCGTTTCCGGTGTCGGCCCTAAGGCGGCCCTGGCGATCCTGTCCTCCGGTACGCCCGACCAGCTGGCTTTGAGCATTGTTACCGGGGATGAAAAATCTCTCACCGGTGTGCCCGGCATCGGAAAGAAGATTGCCCAGCGGATCATTCTGGAGCTGAAGGACAAGCTGGCCAAGGAACAGGGGAGCTTTGATGCGCACGCGGGTACCCTTTCGCCGGCTCCCACCGGGGGAACGGTGCAGGAGGCCGCCTCGGCGCTGTCTGTGCTGGGTTATTCCTCTCAGGAGATCTCCGCCGCACTGAAGGGCGTGAACGCGGCTCTGCCGGTGGAGGAGATCATCCGGCAGACGCTGAAAAAAATGGTGAAATAATCAGATAACTGGACGGTGTTTTTGTGAGTATAGATTTCGGAAACGATATTTTTGAGGATTCCCTGGTGTCCACTACCTTCCAGCCGGAGGACAGCGGGGAGCTTTCCCTGCGCCCCCACACGCTGAAGGAGTACATCGGTCAGGCCAAGGCCAAGGAGAATCTCTACATTTTCATTGAGGCGGCTCGCCGCCGGACAGAATCTCTGGATCATGTCCTGCTCCATGGCCCTCCGGGTCTGGGAAAAACTACCCTGGCCGGCATTATCGCGGCGGAGATGGGTGTGAATATCCGTATCACCTCCGGCCCCGCCATTGAAAAGCCCGGCGACCTGGCAGCCCTGCTGACCAACCTGCAGGAAAATGACATCCTGTTTGTGGATGAGATCCACCGACTCAACCGCTCCGTGGAGGAGATTCTTTATCCCGCTATGGAGGATTACGCCATCGATATCATCATCGGCAAGGGCCCGTCGGCCAACTCCATCCGACTGGATCTGCCTCACTTTACGCTCATCGGCGCCACGACCCGGGCGGGCCAGCTCTCGGCGCCTCTGCGGGATCGTTTTGGTGTGACGCTGCGCTTGGAGCTGTATACCCCGGAGGAGCTTGCCCAGATCGTTACCCGGAGCGCCGGGATCCTGCGTGTGCCCATTGAAGCCTCCGGCGCTATGGAGATCGCCCGCCGCTCTCGCGGCACGCCCCGTATCGCCAACAGGATGCTGCGCCGCGTCCGGGACTTTGCCCAGGTCATGGCGGACGGTGTCATCACCGATGACGTGGCGGATCGGGCGCTGAAGGCGCTGGAGATTGACCAGCTGGGTCTTGACCCGGTGGACCGGCGCATGCTCCGGGCCATCATCGAGAATTACGGCGGCGGCCCTGTGGGGCTTGAGACCCTGGCCGCCACCATCGGGGAGGAATCTGTCACACTGGAGGATGTGTACGAGCCGTACCTTATGCAGCTGGGCTTTCTCACCAGAACGCCCCGGGGCCGCTGCGCCACCAAGAAAGCTTACGATCATCTGCATATTGCCTTTTCCGGGCAGGAGCAGCTTTCACTATAACGAATTTGGAGGAAGATTTTGATATGGGAAGATTATTTGGCACCGACGGCATCCGCGGCATAGTAGGGGAGACCCTGACCGCAGAGCTGGCCTATCGCGTAGGACAGGCCATTACCATGGTTTTGACCCGGAAGAAGGGGAGCGCACCCACCATCACCATCGGAAAGGATACGCGCATCTCCTCTGACATGCTGGAGTCGGCCCTGATGGCAGGCATCTGCTCCATGGGCGGCAGCGTCATGCCCTTCGGCACGATCCCGACCCCCGCAGTGGCCTTCCTGACGGTGCAGGAGGAGGCCGATGCCGGCATTGTTATTTCCGCGTCCCACAATCCGTATGAGCACAACGGCATCAAGATTTTCGGCGGCCTGGGCTACAAGCTCTCCGACGAGATGGAGGAAATGGTGGAGGACATCGTGCTCTCCGATGCGCCTATCCAGGTCATGACCCATGATAAGATCGGCATGCGCCTGCACGGCATGCGCCAGATGAAGGCGGACTATATCGACCACCTTCTGTCCACCGTGGACTGCGATATGCGGGGCCTGCGGGTGCTGGTGGACTGCGCCAACGGCGCGGCCTCGGCTACAGCGCCGGATCTGTTCGGCAAGCTGCCTCTGCACGCAGACTTTATATTTGACAAGCCCGACGGCATCAACATCAACAGCGGCTGCGGCTCCACCCATATGGAGACCCTGTGTCAGGGTGTTGTGGCCGGGAAATACGACTTGGGCGTTGCCTTCGACGGCGATGCCGACCGGTGTCTGCTGGTGGACGAAAAGGGAAACGTCATTGATGGCGACAAGGTTCTTGCCGTGTGCGGAAAGTCCATGAGAAAGCGCGGCATACTCAACGGCAACGCCATTGTGGCTACCGTCATGTCCAACCTCGGGCTCCATGAGTTTTGCCGGAAAGGCGATTATGAGCTCGTCTGCACGGATGTGGGCGACCGGCATGTGCTGGAAAAGATGCTGGAGTGCGGCTACATGATCGGCGGTGAGCAGTCCGGCCACACTATTTTCCGGGAGTTTGCCACAACGGGCGACGGTGAGCTGACGGCCCTGCAGTTTATCCAGGCCTACTGCGAGGCGGGAGTCCCGGCCTCCGAGCTGGTATCCTGCTGCGCCCAGTACCCGCAGGAGCTGATTAACGTGCCGGTCTCCACGGAACCCGGTGCCAAACAGCGTGTGATGGAGGATGATCGTCTCTGGGAGCAGGTCCGCGGACAGGAGGCGCTCCTGGGCGGAGACGGTCGTATTTTGGTGCGTCCCTCCGGCACGGAATCGCTGATTCGCGTCATGGTGGAGGCCAAAACAGTCGAAACCGCTCATAAGGTGGCGCAGACTTTGGCTGATCTCATAAAAACACTGTAATATTTTGCATGGTATTAACAAATTTTTGCGGATTGCTTGACAAATAATTCATAGAAAAGGTATAATATCAGATGGACGGATATGTGCAGATGCAGTATAGCGAAATGGAGCATTTGTCAGATGAATCGCTTTGTCTGGCGCTGCAACAGGGCAATTCTGAAGCGGGCGATATTTTGGCATATCGCTATCGCCGATTGGTTCGCAGCTGTGCCCACCCGTATTTTCTGGCTGGGGGTGACAGTGAGGATCTGCTGCAGGAGGGAATGATCGGCCTCATCAAGGCCATGCGCGCCTTCCACGCAGACCGGGCAGCCAGTTTTCAGACCTTTGCCGAGGTGTGTATTCGCAGCCGCCTGTGCTCGGTGATCCGGGCATCCCGGGCAGGGAAGCACAGTCCGTTAAATGAATCCGTACCCCTGAATGCATTTTTGATTGACTCGCAGCCACAGTACAGTCAGCTCGATCCGGAGGATCTGCTTATTGACCGCGAAAAGGCTGCGGCACTGCTGAATCAAGTTCGCAGTCAGCTCTCCGATTTTGAGATCCGTGTTCTGGATCTCTATCTGGACGGCTGCAGTTGCGGCGAGATCGCAGCCACAGTTGGCAGGACCTATAAATCTGTGGACAATGCCGTTCAGCGTATCCGTCGCAAAATTGGGCGACAAATTTCTTCCGGCGAGATCAGCAATGGCTGAGCGCAATATATTTCTCAAAAGAGAGGGTAAAATCATGTACGAAGATAAGACTTTAGTATGCAAAGAATGCGGCAAGGAGTTCGTTTTCACCGCCGGTGAGCAGGAGTTCTATGCGGAGCGCGGCTTCCAGAATGAGCCCCAGCGCTGCAAGGCCTGCCGCGACGCTCGCAAGAATGCTGCCCGTGGTCCCCGTGAGTACTTCACCGCTACTTGCGCTGCCTGCGGCGGCGAGGCCAAGGTTCCCTTTGAGCCCAAGAGCGATCGCCCTGTGTACTGCAGCGATTGCTTTGCCAAGATGAGAGAGAACGGCTGATTCTTTTCTGATTTGAATACGTTAAACCGGCGCAGGCTTTCTGCGCCGGTTTTTCTGCCGGAAAATGCACCCATGCCGGAAAAATTTCTGTTGAAAAAGAGTGAAAATCGGGGTATAATATTAAAACCAAAGTTTTATGGAGGTTATAGACCATGATTGAAATTACCAAAGACACCATCATCGGTGATATCCTTGATGTTGCGCCCCAGACGGCTCCCATCTTCCTGTCCATCGGCATGCACTGCCTGGGCTGCCCCTCTTCCCGGGGCGAGACCGTGGAGGAAGCCTGCATGGTGCACGGTGTGGATTGCGAGAAGCTGCTGGCTCTTGTGAATGAGGAAGCCAATAAGTAATCAGAATCCTCAAGCGCATACGGCCTCGGTCGTATGCGCTTCAGTCTGTCTGTATTACTGCCCGGAGGTGAAAAAATGACGGATGAACTGCATCTTCAGCCCCGATTGCAGCTTTTGGCCGACCTTGTACCCCAGGGCGCGCGATTGGCTGATATAGGAACGGATCACGGCTATCTGCCGGTATACCTGCTGCAAAAGGGGCGCATTTGCTCCGCTATAGCAGCCGACATCGGCCAGGCGCCGCTGCAGCACGCCCGAAACACAGCGCTGCAGTATGGGATCGCCGAGGGCTTGTCCTTCCGCTGCTGCGATGGGCTGCGCGGCATTGGCCCGGAGGATGCGGATGTTGTTGTCATCGCCGGTATGGGCGGGGAGACGATCATGCACATCCTGTCCCAGGCCCCCTGGACTAAGGCAGGGAGCACGCTCCTGCTGCTCCAGCCCATGACCAAGCAAGAGGACCTGCGCCGCTGGCTCAATGAAAACGGCTACGCCCAGAGCGCCGAGCGGCTGGTGCGGGATAAGGACTATCTGTACCCCGTATTCACGGTGTTCGGCGGAGAGCAGCCGCCCCTTACTATCGCCGAGATCTACGGCGGCGTGGATATTGAGGTGGATCCTCTGGCAGGAGAATATCTGGACCAGCGCATCCGCCGCCTGAGCCAGGCAGAGGCTGGGCTGCGAAAAAGCAGCGATCAGGTCAATGCGCAGCGCGCCGGCCAGCTGGCAGAAATCAGACAGTCATTGACAGAGAGGAGAGCAGAACTATGACCACAGTGCGGGAAGTGGAGCAATTTCTGTATTCATGGGCGCCTGCCGACTTGGCTGCCGGCTGGGACAATGTGGGTCTGCTGGTGGGCGACCCCGGCCGGGAGGTAACAAATATCCTCACAGCCCTGGACATCACCGAGTCCGTGGTAGACGAAGCCGTGCAGTGCGGGGCCCAGCTCATCGTGTCCCACCATCCGGTGATGAACTGTGCCTGGCATCCGGTGCAGACTCTGCGCACCGATGACCGCCAGGGCAGAATTCTCACGAAACTGGTGGAAAACCACATTTCCGCCATCTGCATGCACACCAATCTGGACGCGGCAGAGGGCGGCGTCAACGATGTTCTGGCGGAAAAATTGGGACTTTTGCACACGGAATATCTGACGGATGAAAAAATCGGTCGTGTCGGCACATTAAATTGCGAAATACCCCTTGTAGAGTTCACCCGGTTTGTGGTAAAATCATTAGGATGCAATGGATTGCGTTATACGGACTGCTGCAAACCCGTGCACCGCGTGGCGGTTGGCGGCGGTGCCTGCGGCGACTATATTGCGCAGGCTATTGCATTGGGCTGCGACACTTTTGTCACCTCCGATCTTCGTTATCACGATTTTCTGGATACAAAAGAGCTGAACCTCATTGACGCCGGGCATTTCCCCACGGAGCAGGTCATTGTTCCGGAACTGTGCCGGCGTATGCAGGCGGCGTTTCCCGCAGTTTCCGTTTCCACTTCGATCTCCCATAAAAACGAGATCATCCAATACTGCATTTGAAGGAGAGAAGCAACTATGTCCGGACATTCCAAGTGGCACAATATTCAAAAAACCAAGGGTGCGGCTGACGCCAAGCGCAGCGCCGCCTTTACAAAGATCGCCAAGGAGATCATCGTGGCGGTGAAGCAGGGCGGCAGCGGCGACCCCGCCAATAACTCCCGCCTGGCTACCGTTGTGGCCAAGGCCAAGGCCGCCAACATGCCCAATGACAACATCAAGCGCACCATCGACAAGGCACTGGGTGCCGGCAACACCGATAACTACGAAGCCGTTACATACGAGGGCTACGGCCCCTGCGGTGTGGCCGTTATCGTGGAGGCGCTGACGGACAACCGCCAGCGCACCGCTCCGGAGATCCGCCACTATTTTGATAAGTATGGCAAGGGCATGGGTGCCCAGGGCTGCGTCAGCTGGAGTTTTGACCGCAAGGGCGTCATCGTCATCAGCAACGAGGACGAGGAGCTGGACGAGGATACCGTGATGATGGATGCGCTGGATTCCGGCGCGGAGGATTTCTCCGCTGACGGCCCCGTGTTCGAGATCACCACCGATCCCGACGCATTCAACGACGTGGTAGCCGCCCTGGAGCAAAAGGGCTACACCTTTGAGAGCGCCGAACTGGAGATGGTGCCCCAGAACTATGTCACCATGACCGGCGAGGACGACGTGAAGAACATGGAAAAGCTGCTGGACATGCTGGATGACAACGAGGACGTTCAGAATGTGTGGCACAACTGGCAGCAGGACTGATATGAAACGCTTAAAAACGCACCCGATCAGGGTGCGTTTTTTTCGTCTAAACCGGAGTGCTTTCTCATACAGTAGAGCAAACGACTATGACGGCCTTGCCGTTTGCAGGAGAAAGGAATGGTTGGAAATGACGAGTCAGGTCACGGATATTTATGAGAACATAGCCCAGCGAACGGACGGCAATATTTATATCGGCGTGGTGGGGCCGGTTCGCACCGGGAAATCCACCTTCATTAAGCGTTTTATGCAGACCCAGATACTGCCCCGGATGGAAAACGGCTTCAAGCGGGACCGGGCAATCGATGAATTGCCCCAGAGCGGCTCTGGGCGCACCATCATGACCGCCGAGCCGAAATTTGTACCCGAGGAGGCCGCCCATATCCGTTTGGCCGACGGGGTGGAGTTCGGCGTGCGGCTGGTAGACTGCGTGGGATACCTGGTGCCCGGGGCCATGGGTCAGTTTGAGGATCTGGCGCCCCGGATGGTCATGACGCCCTGGTTTGACCACGAAATTCCCATGGCCGAGGCGGCGGAGATCGGTACACGGAAGGTCATTTCGGAGCATGCCACCGTGGGCATCGTCATCACCACCGACGGCACGATCACGGAGATCCCCAGGGAGGACTATCTGGAGGCCGAGGACCGTGCCGTCCGGGAGCTGCAATCCATCGGAAAGCCATTTGTCATCCTGCTGAACAGTGCAGAACCCGGCAGCCCGGAGGCAACAGCTCTGGCCGATGAACTCGGCGAAAAATACGGTGCCAGGTGCCTGGCGGTGAACTGCCTGCAATTGAGCGAGAGAGAAATACAGAATATCATCCAGGGACTTTTATATGAGTTCCCCCTGCAGGAGCTGGCCCTATATTTCCCCTCCTGGGTCGACGCTCTGCCGGAGGATCACCCCATCCGGAAGGCTATGGTAGAGCTGGCAGCCAAATGCGGAGCCGACCTGACACATATGCGCCAGGTTGGCAGCATCCCGCAGCAGCTGGAGAGCAGCGATCTGATAGAGCAGGCCAAAATGCTGCAAATGGATCTGGGTGTCGGTTCGGCATCTGTACGCATGGAGCCGCCCAGAAAACTGTTTTATGATACGGTCGGCAAGGAGACCGGCTTCAGCGTGCAGAACGACGGGGATCTGATGACCTTGCTTTCGGAGCTGTCCAAGATCAAGGCGGAGTACGACAAGGTGTCTCCGGCCCTGCAGGAGGCATACCGCACGGGCTACGGAATCGTTCTACCGGGTCTGGATGAGTTGGCCCTGGCAGACCCGGAGATCATCCGGCAGGGCGGACGCTATAGCCTGAAAATGCGCGCCAGCGCTCCCTCTATCCATATGATCCGGGCGGATATCGAGACCACTGTCTCGCCCATTGTGGGGGACGAAAAGCAGTCCGAGGACATGGTAAACTATCTGCTGCAGCAGTACGAGGGGGACACCAACAAGCTCTGGCAATCGAATATCTTCGGGCGGAGCTTCAATGAGATCGTGGGAGATGACCTGCAATCAAAGCTGAAGCGAATGCCGGAGCCGGCCCAGAAGAAAATGCGGGAAGCCCTGGAGCGCATTATCAACGAAGGCGGCGGTGGCCTGATTTGCATAATCCTGTAAAGGGATAGTCTTTCACAGAGAACAAGACGAATGCCATAGGTATTCGTCTTGTTTTTTCAAGAAAAATGTGTTATGATAAAGAAAAAACAGAAGGGAGAGCCTGTATGCTGCTTGCCATCGACATAGGGAATTCAAACATCAGTGTGGGCCTGTTCGGGAAGGAAAAGGATCTGAAATTTCTCGCCTCTGTAGACACTGACAGCCGCAAAACTGCAGATCAGATCAGCATTGACCTGATGAATCTTTTCGCGCTTTATGGGCATAACATCCGGGAAGTAACCGGGGCCATTTTTTCCAGCGTCGTGCCGGGAATCAATTTTATGATGCATAAGGCTCTGACCCGTCTGCTGGGCAGGGAGCCTATGGTTGTCGGCCCGGGCATCAAAACCGGCCTGAACATCCGCATGGAGGTGCACAATCAGTTGGGCACGGATCTGGTGGCCAACGCCGTGGCGGCGGTGGAGAAATACCCGGCACCAATCATCATGATCGAAATGGGAACAGCCACCACCATCTCCTATATATCCCGGCAGCGAACCTATGAAGGCGGTATGATGTTTCCAGGGGTGCGGCTGTCGCTGGATGCCCTGTCGGAGCACTCGGCACTGCTGCAGAATGTTGCGCTGCAGCACCCGACCAAAAACCTCATCGGCAAAAACACCGAGGACTGCATGCGCAACGGCATCGTCTACGGAACGGCGGGTATGCTTGACGGCATTATAGACCGGATCATAGACACGATACCCGACAAACACGCTACAATTGTAGCTACCGGCAGCAACGCACCTGTCATTGTGCGCTACTGCCGCAACCAGATCACTTATGACAAGTATCTGCTGATGGAGGGTCTGCAGCTTATCTATCTGAAAAACAGGGAAAAGTGATGATGAAAAGACCGGCAGCCTGACGGCTGCCGGTCTTTTCATCTGTAAATTATGTACATCACTTTGCCAGAACCTTCTTCAGTCTGGCGAAGCGGGGCAGGGAATCCTGCTTAGGCAGATCCGGTTCCCCCTGAATGAGGGGCAGAGCGTACTCGATGAACCGGTGGGTAACGCCGGTGCCGTCCTCATTGATCCAGTCCCGGGGGATCTTCTTCTCCACATTGGCCACTTCCATCAGCGGGACCAGCTTGGTCTTGCAGGCGTAGCGTCCGTTCTGGATACCCCGCTCAAAGGCAATCATGCGGCCGTTGATGCCGGCGATGGCGTTCTCCACGGCAGCCTTGCCGGCCATGAAGGACTCCTCAATGTCCGTTTCCGAGGCCAGGTGCGCGCCGCAGCGCTGCAGAAGATTCAGCTCAATGCCGCGGACCTTGGCATTCGTCTCCTCCTTGATGACCTCGGCCAGGATGGAGGCGAGACCGCCCATCTGCGCATGGCCGAAGCCATCGGTCTTCTCCACCTTGGCCTCGGACACAAAGCCGCCGTCAGCATAGTGGATGCCCTCGGACACCGCCACCAGGCAGTTGCCCTTTTCCGCATAGACCCGCTTCACATCCTCTATGAACTTGGGCATATCGAAATCAGTCTCCGGCAGATAGATCAGATCCGGCCCCGCCCCATACTCACTGGCCAGGGCGGAAGCGGCGGCCAGCCAGCCGGCGTGGCGGCCCATGATCTCCATGATGACGATCATGCCGGTGTCGTACACATGCGAGTCCAGATACACCTCCATGAAGGAGGTGGCGATATACTTGGCAGCAGAGGCATAGCCGGGGCAGTGATCCGTTCCGAACAGGTCGTTGTCAATGGTCTTGGGCACACCCATGACCCGGCACTCATAGCCTACGGACTGCATGTACTGGTTGATCTTGTTGCAGGTGTCCATGGAGTCGTTGCCGCCGTTATAGAAGAAATAGCGGACGTCATATTTTTTGAAGATTTCCAGAATACGCTTGAAATCCGTATCGTCCACTGCGGGGTCAGCCAGCTTATAGCGGCAGGAACCCAGGGCGGAGGAGGGAGTATATTTCAGCAGGCGAAGCTCCTCGGGATCCTCCTGCCCCATGTCGAACAGACGGTCATTCAAAACGCCCTTGATGCCGTGCTCCGCACCCAGAACCCGCGTGATCACGCCGCTTTTCAGCGCTGTGTCGATCACGCCGTAGGCACTGGCGTTGATAACGGATGTGGGGCCGCCGGACTGACCGATGATGCAGGCACCTTTGAGAACATTCATGAAGCAAATTCCTCCTAAAATAAAATGTACGGGAATATTTGTGGGCCATTTTCATAGCCTATTTTACCATGAACAGACCACAAAGTAAACGGCAAACCCTTGCAAATCCAAAATAATGTGATACAATCTACACCAAGAGACAGAGCTGCTTCGGCTCACAAAATAATAACGAAAAGGAGATAACGACTATGCCTCTGGTAACATCCAAGGAAATGTTCGAAAAAGCCTATAAGGGCGGATACGCCATCGGTGCATTCAATGTCAACAATATGGAGATCATTCAGGGGATCACCGGCGCTGCCGCCGAGCTGAAGGCTCCGGTAATTCTGCAGGTGTCTAAGGGGGCCCGGGCCTACGCCAACCGCACCTACCTGATGAAGCTGGTGGAGGCCGCCGTCATAGAGACGGGGCTGCCCATCTGCCTGCATCTGGACCACGGCGACAGCTTCGAGCTGTGCAAGAGCTGCATTGACGACGGCTTCACCTCCGTGATGATCGACGCCTCCTCCAAGCCCTTTGCCGAGAATATCGCCCTGACCCGCCAGGTGGTGGAGTACGCCCACGACCACGGCGTGGTGGTAGAGGCCGAGCTGGGGACCCTGGCTGGTATTGAGGACGAGGTGAACGTGTCGGCGGAGGATTCCTCCTATACCCGCCCGGAGGAGGTGGAGGAGTTCGTGTCCAAGACCGGGTGCGACTCCCTGGCCATTGCCATCGGCACCAGCCACGGCGCTTATAAGTTCAAGCCCGGCACCAAGCCCCAGCTGCGCTTTGACGTGCTGGAGGAGGTGGAGAAGAAGCTGCCCGGCTTCCCCATCGTGCTGCACGGCTCTTCCTCCGTTCCTCAGGAGTTCGTGGAGAAGATCAACAAGTTCGGCGGCAATATGCCCGGCGCCATCGGCGTGCCGGAGGATCAGCTGCGTAAGGCTGCCTCCATGGCCGTGTGTAAGATCAACATTGACTCCGACCTGCGTCTGGCTATGACTGCGTCCATCCGCGAGTATCTGGCCCTGCATCCGGACCATTTTGATCCCCGGCAGTACCTCAAGCCCGCCCGTCAGGCCATTCAGGACATGGTGGCCCACAAGATCGTGGACGTTCTGGGCTGCGACGGAAAGGCATTCTGATTTGTTCCTGCAAAGCAAAACCGCAAAAGGCTCTCACCCAATCTGGGGGAGGGCCTTTTTCTCTCTCCTTGTTTGTGACGGTTTTCTCAGTCCGGCAGCGATATAATGACAGGGCAGAGAGGAGATGGCACCATGACGGTTTACATAGACAGAGTGTTTTTGCTGAATCTTGCCGTGGACTATCTCCTTTTGCTGGCAACGGCCCGTCTGGCCGGAACACCTCTGCGCCGCCTGCGGTTTTTGCTGTGCGGAGCTGGGGGAGGGCTGTATGCAGCCGGTGTGTTTCTGCCGGGGGCGGAGTGGCTGGCAGGCCCTGCCTGCAAGATTGCCGCAGGCACCGCCATGGCCCTGGCGGCCTTCGCACGGGAGCGCCACAGGGGGAAGCTGATGGGATTGTTTTTCCTGCTCTCCGGTGCGCTGGCGGGGGTCATACTGGCTGTGGGCTTCTGCATAGGCGCACCGGGGCTGCTTTTGGGCAGAATCTATCGGGCGGAGATCGACTGGAAGCTTCTTCTGGGGGGAACAGCGGCGCTGTCTGCTGCGCTGCACCTGCTGTTTCACCAGGGAGCAAGGCATGGAAGGGGAGAACTGATGCGAGTACAGGTTTCTATCGGTGGAAGAGAAAAAAGCTATACAGCGCTGCATGATACGGGCAATTCTCTGCGAAATCCGGCAGATGGCCGGCCGGTGCTGGTCATGGAGCAGGCGGCGGTTTTCCAGCAGCTGTCGGAAGAGGAGATTCAGATCATCCGGGAAAATCCCGCGCCGGAATCGGCAATGGCGAAGCTGTACGCCGCCGGGAGCCGGCTGCATTTTACGCTGCTGCCGTTTCGGAGCGTGGGAACGGAGGCAGGTCTTCTGCTTGCGGTGCGAAGCGACTACATAGCCCTGCATCGGCGGAAGATCCCGCGCACGCTTATCGCCCTTTCACCGGGGCCGGTGAGCGATGGCGGAGCATACTGCGCCCTGTGGGGCGGATCGGAAAGGGGGGAGCGCGTTGAAGAAGCTGCTGCTGCGGATACGGATCTGGCTGCTGCGGATCGCCAGGCCGGATAAGGTCATGTATATCGGCGGCAGCGACACGCTGCCGCAGCCCCTGACCAGAGCCGAGGAGGCGGAACTGATCGCCCGGATGGACGGCGGAGACCTCTCCGTCCGGCAGACGCTCATTGAGCGGAATCTTCGGCTGGTAGTATACCTGGCCCGGCGGTTTGAGAACACGGGCATCAACATGGAGGATCTCATCTCCATCGGGACTATCGGGCTCATCAAGGCCATCAACACCTTCCGCTCGGACAAAAATATCAAGCTGGCTACCTATGCGTCCCGCTGCATCGAAAACGAGATCCTCATGTACCTGCGCAAAAACTCCGCCCAGCGGACGGAGATCAGCTTTGATGAGCCCCTGAGCACGGACTGGGATGGCAAGGAGCTGCTGCTCAGCGATGTGCTGGGCACCGACAGCGACACCGTGATGCGGCCCATCGAGGCGGATGTTGACCGGCGGCTGCTGCAGGATGCGGTGGGGAAGCTGCCGGAGCGGGAGAGGAACATCATCACCCTGCGGTTCGGTCTGGACGGAAAAAAGGAGCTGACGCAAAAGGAGGTGGCAGACCGCATGGGTATCTCACAATCCTATATTTCACGGCTGGAAAAGCGGATCATATTGCGGCTGAAACGGGAGATACTCAAAATGAGCTGAAAAAGTGCCGGGGGATATTCCCGGCACTTTACGATGTAGCTTTTATATTTCTATTTTAATGTATGGCGCTTACTCGAGGAACAGCGCCGCCGGACGGTTGACGACCATCATATTATAGTATTTCAGCAGGTGGTAGTCATCCTTATCCAGCTTGATGGTATTGAGCAGGCGGTCGCTCTCCTCCAGCGGCTCCTTGGAGATCAGCGTCTTCACCGCGATGGGTGCAAAGAAGGGACTGCTGCCGATGCCGGACAGCAGGCCGATGGCCGGAGTACGGGTCTGCATGGGGTTAAGCATGCAGATGTACATCTTCTCGGCGTCGTTGATCTGGTTGTTCAGCACCATATGGGTAATCGTGTCATAGGCCTTCATCTCGCCGGTGAACATGTGCTGGCAGTGGTCGGGATTGGCAAAGTCCTCTACGCCTACATAAAGCATCACATCCACGGCTCCGCCTGCAGCGGAAGGGGAGAAGCACAGCAGAGAGCGGACGATCCGCCGAATGCGGCCATCGAAATAGTACATATAGGCACGCGGCTGGTTAAAATAGAAATTCTTGGGCAGTACGGGCTCCGTACGCGGCTCGGCAGGCTGATAATCCAGAAAACACTTCAGGTCAATGTCCAGCTTCTGGGAAATAGCGTAAAGGGTCTCAATGTCAATAACGATGGTGCCGTTTTCATATTTGGATACCGTGGCTTTGCTCTTGCCGATCATAGCTGAGAACTGCTCGATCGTATAGCCGCGGCTTTTTCTGTATTTTTTTATGCGCTGGCCCACATGATAACAAAAGGAACTCATGCAACACACCTCCTGTGCCATTACATTATAGCAAGCTTCCCTCGTAAAGTCAATAATATGTTTCATTTTGAGAAACAGTTTTTGCGAAGACTTTCCACATAATAAACGGAAAATAAATGTGCACAAAAAATCCTCCGGTTTTTAAGTAAAAGGATGAAATCGATGTTTTTACCTCTATATACGTGCATATTGCGTTGACTGTCAGCAGATTTTTCGCTATAATAAACATATCAGGTGGAAGTGGTTTTCCGCCTGAATACAGTAAAGGAAGTGAGTCAAGTGGCAAAGAAAGGAAAACTGGTTTTCAGAGCAGATCGCTGCAAGGGCTGTGAACTGTGCGTGAACGCATGCCCTATGAAGATCCTGAAGCTTGATGAAGTAGCCGTGAACAGAAAGGGCTACCATCCCATCAGCGTGACGGATCCGGACAAGTGCATTGCTTGTGCCAGCTGTGCGATGATGTGCCCGGACGGCATCATCAATGTCTATGTTGAGGAATAAGTAGGAGGGTAACAGAGAAATGGCAGAAAAGAAATTAATGAAGGGTAACGAAGCCTTCGCTGCCGCCGCTATCAACGCCGGCTGCAGATACTATTTCGGTTACCCCATCACTCCGCAGAGTGAAGTCCCCGAGTATATGTCCAGAGAACTGAAGAAGGCCGGTGGTGCGTTCATCCAGGCCGAGTCCGAGCTGGGCGCGATCAATATGGCTTACGGCGCATCCGCCGCCGGCGGCCGCGTGCTCATCACCTCTTCTTCTCCCGGTATCGCGCTGATGCAGGAGTCCATCGGTCTGCTGTGCTCTGTCGAGCTGCCCGTGGTCATCATCAACGTCATGCGCGGCGGCCCCGGCATCGGCTCCATCCAGCCCGGCCAGGCCGACTATAATCAGGTCACCCGCGGCGGTTCCAACGGCGACTATCACACCATCGTTCTGGCTCCTAACTCTATTCAGGAAGCCATCGACATGATCGGCAAGGCTTTCGACCTGGCTGATGAGTACAGGAATCCTGTCATCATCGCTGCCGACGGTATGCTGGGCCAGATGATGGAGCCCGTGGTGATGCCCGAGGCCAAGCCCGCCCTCACTGAGGACGAGATCCCCGAGGTCAAGCCCTATGCCCTGACCGGTCACAAGAATAAGAGAGACCGCCACGCCATCAACTCCGTGTGGCTCAAGCAGGAGCTGCTGGAGAACTATATCAATGAATACTGGCCCAAGTATGAAAAGGCCGAGCGCGAGCTGCAGGATTGGGAGTCCCGTGATCTGGCAGGCGCTGAGGTCGTGTTTGTGGCCTATGGTTCCACCTCTCGTATCGCCATGGAGGCTATGGAGATGCTGGCTCAGGAGGGCATCAAGGTCGGCCTGATCCGTCCCAAGACCCTGTGGCCGTTCCCTGTGAACGCCTTTAAGGAGATCGACTTCAACACCACCAAGCAGATCATCTCTGTGGAGCTGTCCCAGGGTCAGATGATCTACGATGTGAAGCTGGCTGTAGAGTGCAAGCTGCCCGTCAGCCTCATCAACCGTGTCGGTGGCATGCTGCTGGATCCCCAGGAGATCGTTGACCGGACCAAGAAGATTATGGAGGTGAAGTAAGTTGAAGCCCGTATTTGAATATACCAAAGGTATGCGTGAGACCGAGCTGCATTACTGCCCGGGCTGCACTCACGGTATTGCTCATCGTCTGATTATGGAAGTGCTGGAGGAGCGCGGCGATCTGGGCAACTGCATCGCCGTTTCCCCCGTGGGCTGCTCCATTGTGGCTCACCAGTACATGAATGTTGATATGATGGAGTCTCCGCACGGTCGTGCCCCCGCTGTTGCCTCCGGCATCAAGCGCGTGCACCCCAACTCCCCTGTGTTTACCTACCAGGGCGATGGCGACCTGGCCTCCATCGGCACCAACGAGATCATTCACGCTGCTGAGCGCGGCGAGAAGTTCTGCACCTTCTTCATCAACAATGCCATTTACGGTATGACCGGCGGCCAGATGGCCCCCACCACCCTGATCGGTCAGAAGACCACCACCTGCGTGGATGGCCGTACTATTGAGCAGGCTGGTATGCCCATGCGCATGTGTGAGCTGATTTCCTGCCAGGACCGCGCCGTGTATGTAGAGCGTGTTTCTCTGGATTCCCCCGCCAATGTGCGCAAGGCTAAGTCCGCCATCCGCCGTGCCTTTAAGGTGCAGGATCTGAAGCTGGGCTTTGCATTTGTTGAGTTCCTGTCCATCTGCCCCACCAACTGGGGCCTGACCGCTCCTAAGGCTATGGAGTGGCTGCGGGAGAACATGATGCCTTACTATCCTGTGAAGCAGTTCAAGTGCCCCGAGGAAGTCAAGGAGGTAAAGTAAATGGCTACTAAAAAAGTTTTTGTGGCCGGCTTCGGCGGCCAGGGTGTGCTTTTGATTGGCCAGATGCTGGCCTATGCCGCCATGTACGAGGGGAAGGAGGCCACCTGGATGCCCTCCTACGGGCCGGAGATGCGGGGCGGCACCGCCAACTGCACCGTCTGCATTTCCGATAAGCCCATTGCCTCGCCGCTTGTCACGACCTGTGATGTGCTGGTCGCCATGAACAGCCCGTCTTTGGATAAGTTTGAAAGCATGCTGGTGCCTGGCGGACATCTGTTTGTCAATGCCTCCGTCATCGACTATCAGGCCCGCCGCACGGATGTTCATGTCCATTATGTGGATTGCACCCATATTGCCGAGCAGCAGGTGGGGAATGGAAAAACCGCTAATATGGTCATGCTGGGCGCCATTATCCGCGCTTCCGGCGTGGTGAGTCTGGAAATTATGGATCAGGTGCTTGCTAATACCATGACCGGGAAAAAGGAAAAGCTGATTCCAGCCAACAAGCAGGCTTTGTCTGCGTGGCAGGAGTAACAGCACCGGAAAAGGAGCGCATTTTGAAACGGATCACTCTCATTGTGGGCCACTATGGCAGCGGAAAAACGGAATGCTCTGTCAACCGCGTTGTTCAGCTGAAAAAAAGCTGCAAGCATGTGGCCATTCTGGATATGGACATTGCCAACCCCTATTTCCGCAGCCGCGAGCGGCAGGAGCTGCTGGAGGATCTGGGTATTTCCGTCCACCACAATTCCTTCGGCTATGACATCACCGAGGATCTTCCGGCCCTGTCCGCCTGTATGCGTGCGCCGCTGGAGGACCAAAGGTTCACCGTTGTGGCTGATGTGGGGGGTGACAGTGCCGGGGCGCGGGTGCTGAACCAGTTCAGAAAGTATTTCACGGACCCGTCGGATTGTGAAATGCTGCTTGTGGTAAACGCCAACCGTCCGGAAACAGACACGGTGGAGGGTGCCCTTTATCATCTGCGTACCATTGAGCAGGAGACGGGCCTGCCGGTTGCGGGACTTATCAATAACACCCATATGCTGCGCCAGACCACGCCGCAGGACATTCTTCGCGGGTATGAGCTGTGCAGGCAGCTGTCGCAGCAGACCGGGATTCCCATCCGCTGCTCCACCTGCATCCGCGGCCTTGTGCCGCAGCTGAAAGAGGAGGCCGCCCGTCAGGGGGTAGGGGAGCTGTGCATCTGGCCCATCGACCTGTATATGCGCCCCACATGGCTGGACCGGCGGTGATAGATTCCACTGTTTCATTT
>URSX01000011.1 GCA_900550615.1 uncultured Eubacteriales bacterium | reverse complement strand
TTACCCGCTGGTCGCCGTCGTACATCTCCTTGAGTTTGGGGGAAATCTTCATAGCCTCCGCCAGCGTCAGGTGGAGCGGCATGGTGGGCACCAGCTTGGCCACCACATCCGTCTCCGCGTAGGAGAAGTTCAGCGCCCGGCCAACGTCCCGGATGGCGCCCCGGGCGGCCATGGTGCCAAAGGTGACGATCTGCGCCACATGGTCATCGCCATATTTCCGGCGGACATAGTCCACCACTTCCTCACGGCGGGTGTCGCCGAAGTCCATATCGATATCCGGCATGGACACACGCTCCGGGTTCAGGAAACGCTCGAAATACAGGTTATACTCCATGGGGTCGATGTCCGTGATGTGCAGACAGTAGGACACCATGCTCCCGGCAGCAGAGCCACGGCCGGGCCCAACAGGAATGCCCACGCTCTTGGCATAGCGGACAAAGTCGGAGACGATGAGGAAATAGTCCGTGAAGCCCATCTTCTCGATCATATCCAGCTCATAGGCCAGCTGCTTGCGGTAGCTCTCCTTCTCCTGCCCATACCGCTCGGCAAAGCCCTCGTCACAGAGCTTGCGCAGGTAGGTGGGCGAATCGTATCCCGGCGGCAGCTTGAATTCCGGCAGGTGGTACTTGCCAAAGGTAAACTCCAGCTGGCAGCGATCGGCGATTCGCTGGGTATTCTCCACCGCCTGGGGATATGCGGAAAACAGAGTCTCCATCTCCTCCGTGGAGCGGAGGTAGAAATTCCGGGGCTCGTAACGCATGCGGTTTTCATCGTCTACGGTCTTGCCGGTCTGGATGCACAGGAGAATGTCGTGGCTCTCGGCATCCTCCTTGCGGAGATAATGGGCATCGTTGGTACAGACCAGCGGAATACCCGTCTCCTGGTGAATTTTCAGCAGGCTGCGGTTAACCTCCGCCTGCTGCGGGATGCCGTGGTCCTGCAGCTCCAGATAGAAATTGTCCGGCCCGAAGATATCCTGCATCTGCAGGGCGTACGCCTTGGCGCCTTCGTAGTTGCCGTGGAGGATCCGCTTGGGGATCTCCCCCGCCAGGCAGGCCGACAGCGCGATGAGGCCCTCGGAATGCTCCCGCAGCAGGTCAAGATCAATACGGGGCTTTATGTAAAAGCCCTCCACAAAGGCCTGGCTCACCATGTAGGACAGGTTCCGGTAGCCAGTTTCATTCTTGCACAGCAGCACCAGATGCCGGGACTCGGCATCGTACTCGTGGATCTTGTCAAACCGGGTGCGCGCCGCCACATAGACCTCGCAGCCAATAACCGGATGGATCCCCTCCGCCTTGCAGGCACGGTAGAAATCAATCGCGCCGTACATGACGCCGTGGTCGGTGATGGCACAGGCAGTCTGCCCCATTTCTTTGATGCGACGGGGCAGGTCACGGATGCGGCAGGCCCCATCCAGCAGGCTATACTCGGTATGTACATGCAGGTGCACAAATGGCATGGGTTTACTCCCCTCTAAGCTCAGAAATATAATCGCACAGAATATCCACCGCCGACACCACCAGGATTCCACAATGGCGGGTCACACCAAGCTCCTGTACCATGGAGGTGCCGTGGATATTCTCGCTTTTCAGCAGGTCGGGGCAGTTCAGATCCACGAACAGCTCCCGGAAGCGGTTGATATACTCCCGAACCTGCCGGGTGACACGCTTTTTACCGTCGATCCCCTCCTCGGGTCTGGACGGGAAAAGCATGTCCAGCACCAGAATCCCGCCGCTGATGGCACCGCAGATGCTGCCGCAGCGCATACCCCGACCCATGCCGCAAGCCAGAGCCAGGCACTGCTCCTCAGTCAGGCCCATCTCCTCCCGAAACACAGCCAAAATGCACTGGGCACAGTCATAGCCATTGTCGTGATACTCTTTTGCCGCCAGGCAGCGCTCTGTCTTGGTCATAGTATTTTCCTTGCCTCCTCATTTATCTTTCTCATTCTATGGTTTATACAGGATTTTGAAACCGGCGGATCGCACAGCTCCGCCAGTTGCGCAAGGGACAGCTCCGGATGCTCCAGACGCAGCTTCGCCGTCTGCTGCAGCTTTTCCGGCAGGCGGTCCAGCTTGCCGCTCCTGGAAAGGGCCTCTATGGCGGATTGCTGCTCCGTAGCCGCCTCTAATATCTTGTTTACATTGGCTATATCACAGTTCATGGCGCGGTTGGCGCCGTTGCGGATCGCCTTGTCCACCTTGGTGGTCATGATATCCATGGCCGCCACCGGGGCGCCAAGCTTCGTCAGAAGATCCTCAATATGCTCGCTCTGCTTGAAATAGATCACGGTAGACGCACCCCGGGTCACCATCCGGGGCAAAAAGCCCATCTCCGTCAGCAGGGCCGACAGCTCCCGGCTGGCCTGGCGATGGTTGCCGGCCAGCTCCAGATGATAACGCTTTTCCGGGTCGGTGATGCTGCCGCCGGAGAGAAACGCTCCCCGCAGGAAGGATGTGCGGCAGCAGTCCTCCTCCAATACGCCAAAATTGATGTGCATAGCCAGCGTCTGCCGGGCTTCGTAGCCGAACTGGCTGATGATGCGCTCCAGCTTGGCAGGGTCGGTGATCTGGAAGATCAGCTTTTCCCGTCCCTCCTGCTCCTCCGGCAGACGATCAAAGCGCAGGTTAAAGGCCCGGTGAAACAGCTTAGGCAGCCGCCTCGCAAACTCCGGATTCTCCGTGATGATGCGAATCTCCCGGGCATTGAAGGTATTGCAGTAGAGCAAGACCCCGTATGCCTCCGCCCGGGCACAGCAGACCCGCTGCACCGGGACCCGGCACAATTCACTTTTCACCTGATAGGCAAAGGACTGCATACTTCCTCCTACTTTTCCACACGGTTTCTGGCAGAGCGGGTGCCTTCATCCACCACACGGATGGTCCGCTGGCGGTAGAGCGTCATCAGCTCCGAGGCAACGTGTCCCGGATTATGGCGTATGACCTGATTGTCCACCGCGCAGATGGGGCGCAGGATCAGCTCCACGCCCAGACGGGCACACTCCTTCTCATCACAGAGCACCGGGACGCTCCCCTCCTTGGCATAGTGCTGAGCCACGATGCGCGGCAGCGGCGCGGAATTCACCAGGCAGAGGTCAAAAAGTCCATGGCGGGAATGGGTGAATATCGCCCGGATATGGTCACTGACGGTATAGCCCTCCGTCTCGCCGTTTTCCGTCATGACGTTGCATATATATATTTTCATGGACTCGCTGGCGGCGATGGCATCCACGATCCCATCCACCAGCAGGTTGGGGATGATGCTGGTATAAAGGCTGCCGGGAGCCAAAATGATCAGATCCGCCTGCCGTATAGCCTCCACCGCCTCCGGCAGGGCCTTGGGCGCTGACGGGCGCAGCCGCACACAACGGATGCGGCAGTTCTCCTGTCGCTTCATCAGGTAGATACTGGATTCGCCGGAAATGCGGCGGCCGTTTTCAAATTCCGCCTCCAGGCGAATGTTGGCATTGGTCACCGGCAGGACACGTCCGGTAATAGCCAGTACCTGGCTCAGGCCCGCCACCGCCTGGTCAAAGCTAGGCATAATGCCGTTCAGCGCGGCCAGGAGCAGGTTGCCGAAGCTCTGGCCGGACAAAGAGCCCTCCGTGAAGCGATAGCCCATCAGGCGGGTCATGATCGGCTCGGCGCTGGCAAGGGCCTCCATACAGTTGCGGATATCGCCGGGAGGCGGCATCCCCAGGTCCCGCCGGAGCACACCGGAGCCTCCGCCATCATCGGCTACGGTGACAATGGCCGTGAGGTTCTTGCTGTAGAGCTTCAGACCACGAAGGAGAGTGGACTGCCCGTGTCCGCCGCCGATGACAACGATCTTGGGACCATTTTCCGGAGTGACTCGATAGTAATCACTTTCCATGTTCCGCTCCTTTACCGGGTGATATCCCGATGGATCTCCGTGACAGGATAGCCCGCCTGCTGGACAAACTCCGCCAGAGCATGAGTAACGGCTACGGAGCGATGATGGCCGCCCGTGCAGCCGATGGCGATCACCAGCACACTCTTCCCCTCCTCACTGTACAGCGGGAGCAGGAAGGTGAGCATGTCCTCCATCCGTCTCATAAATTCATTGGTCTGACTGAAGCTGAACACATAGTCCCGTACGGCATCATCCAGCCCGGTCTTGCGTTTCATCTCTTCAATATAGTAGGGGTTTGGCATAAAGCGCACATCCAGCACCAGATCCGCCTCCACCGGAATGCCGTTTTTGAAGCCGAAGGACAGCACGTTCACATGCATTTCGTCCTCCAATGTGGCATCCCCGAACAGGTTCATAACCTCCGCGTGCAGCTTGGAGGTGGAAAAACCGGATGTGTTGAGCACATAGTCCGCATGATCCCGCACAGGCTGCAGCAGCATGCGCTCCTTTTGCAGTGCCTCCGCAACACTGCCCCCGGCGCCTGCCAACGGGTGGCTCCGTCTGGTTTCCTTATAGCGGTTGATGATCGACTGCGTATCCGCCTCCAAAAACAGCATGCGGCAGTTTATCCCGGCGTTTTTCATATGCTCCAGGGCGTCGATCAGCTTCTGCGCCGGTTCCCCGGTCCGTACATCATAAACCAGGGCCACCCGATCGTAGCGGCCCTTGGAGGCAGCGCAGAACTCGGCGAATATCACCATCATCTCCGCCGGGAGATTATCCACAATGTAGTAACCCATGTCCTCCAGATAGGAGGCGACCTTACTCTTTCCGCTTCCGGACAGGCCGGAAATGACCAGTATTTCCATATTCGTCCCCTTTCAGCTCTCTATTACTCTGACCTCCGGCTCCAAATGAACGCCCCGCTCCTGCAGCACACGGGTCTGCACCTGGGCGATGAGCCGCAGCACATCCGCGCAGGTGGCGCTGCCCGTATTGATGACAAAGCCCGCGTGCTTTTCCGAGACCTGGGCGCCGCCGACGGTCAATCCCTTGAGACCCGTTTCCTGAATCAGCGTGCCGGCAAAGTATCCCGCAGGACGTTTGAAGGTGCTGCCGGCACTGGGGTATTCCAGAGGCTGACTGGCCTTGCGCCGGGCCATCAGGTCAGCCATTTTCTCACCGATCTGCCGACTGTCCCCCGGGGAGAGCCGGAGCTTCGCGCCCAGAATCACAGACTTTTCATCGGAAAAGGCGCTGCACCGGTACCCAAAGGCACAGTCCGCCGCCGGAATGCGGCGTATTCCCTCGCCCGTAAGGGCCGTCACCTCCGTCACCACCTGCTTCATCTCGCCGCCGTATGCCCCCGCGTTCATGAACACGGCACCGCCCAGGCTGCCGGGAATGCCATGGGCAAACTCCAGCCCGGTCAGGCCCTTGCTCTGGGCGAACAGCGCCAGACGCGCCAGAGAAATGCCCGCGTCCGCCTCGATGGTAGTATCATCCAGAAGATGCACGGCTGTCATCTCCCCCACTGTACGCACCACCAGCCGGTCAAGCCCCTCGTCCGGCACCAGCAGGTTCGTTCCATTGCCCATGACAAACGGACGCGCACCGCACTCCTGGGCCAGGCCCATGAGGAGCACAAGCTGCTCCCGGTTTTTCGGGCAGGCTACCCGGCGCGCAGGACCGCCGATGTGAAAAGAGGTGTACCGGCTCATAGGCACATCCTGCTTCAGGGGCAGATCCGGCAGATATTCCGCTGCGGCTTTGTCCAGCTTCTCATACCAAGTCATAGTTAACTCCTTCAGATTCGCTTCTTCTTTCCCAGCAGGGCGGCACCGATGATCCCGGCCGCCGAGCCAAGCTCCGCCTTGACGATGCGCGTGCGGCGCTCCGGCTCACAGGGGATGCTCTGCCGGGCCACTATGCGGCGCACCGGGAACAGCAGCTGCTCATCCTGCTCATTGCTCACGCCACCGCCGATGGCCAGCGTATCCGGCTGGAAAATATTCACCAGATTCACGATACCGGCGCACAGATAGTCTATGTAGGCATCGCACACATGTTGCCCGATGGGGTCGCCCCGGCGGGCGGCAATGAATGCCGACTGGCCGCTGACGTGTCCGTCGTTTTCATCCACCACCTGGCGCAGGATGCTCTCCGGATTCTCGTCCATCACCTGCTGGGTCAGACGTTTCAGGGCCGAGGCAGAGGCATACCTCTCCCAACAGCCCTTTCGGCCGCAGGGGCACGGCAGGCCGTTATACTCGATGCTCATATGCCCCACTTCACCGGCCATGCCGTTGGAGCCGTGGTAGATCTTCCCGTTGTGGATGATGCCGCCGCCGATACCTGTGCCCAGCGTTATGGTCACAAAGCGTTTGCTGCTGCGGCCTGCACCGGCATAATACTCGCCCACAGCGGCACAGTTGCCGTCATTTTCCAAATACAGCGGCTTATTCATGTACCGGTGGAACAGACGACGCAGAGGAATGCGGCGAAAAGGCAAATTGCAGCTGTATTGCAGCAAGCCGGAACGTATCTCCACGACTCCCGGCACGCCTACGCCGATGGAGAATATCTCATCCGTGCTAATGCCGACCGTCCGGGCCAGATCCTCCGTCATTCCCGCCAGATGCCGGGCCAGGTCGTCCGGGGATTCGATCTGCGCCACCTTCATTTTCTGGGTGGCCAGGATCTGCCCCGCCTCATCCACCAAGCCTGCCTTCAGATTTGTCGCGCCGATGTCGATGCCAATGTATTTCATTGCTTTTTTCTCCGATTTTCCTCATTCAGTGCGTCGTAATGCCGATCCAGACGGGTCACAAAGTCCCGGGCCGGGTTATAGCCATATTTCATCTGCCGGTTCTTCATGGTGGCGATCTCCACTATACCGGCCAGGTTCCGCCCCGGGCGGACGGGAACAGTCATATACGGCAGCTTCACACCCAGCAGCTCATAGGACTCCTCGCCCAGACCCAGTCGGTCATAGAACTTCCCGTCCTGCCACTGCTCCAGCTGAACCACCAGGTCGATCTCCGTGTCAAACTGCACGGCGCCCATGCCGAAAAGCTGCTGCACATCCACAACGCCTACGCCGCGTATCTCAATATAATGACGTATCAGCTCCGGAGCCGCACCATACAGAGAGGTAGATATCCGGCGGATCTCCACCGCATCGTCCGCCACAAGGCGATGTCCTCTTTTCAGCAGCTCGATGGCCGTTTCGCTCTTGCCGATGCCTGACTCGCCCAAAATCAGCACACCCTGGCCGTTGATATTCATGAGTACGCCGTGCCGGGTGATCTGCGGAGCCAGCTTTTTATTGAGATAATCGATCATCTCGCTGGTGGCATCCACCGTCTTCCGCTCCGTGCGCAGCAGGGTACGGCCATACTTCTGGGCCAACTCGATCAGCTCCGGGAAAACACCCATATTCCGGGCAATGATCAGCGCCGGGATCTCACAGCGCAGCAGATCCTCCAGAACGCGTCGGCGTTTTTCCGGCTCCATGGTCTGCAAAAACACAATCTCGGCTTTGCCCAGAATCTGCAGTCGAACCGGCTCAAAGTATTCATAAAAGCCCACCAGCTGCAGGGCCGGGCGGTTCACATCGGAGATGGTCACTGTCTGGCTCTCATAATCCGGAGCCTTGTTCAGGATCTCCATGTCGAACTCTTTCACCAACTCTGATAGCTTTGCCGGGGTTCTCTTTACCTTATCCATCGCGGGTCCTTTCCGGTCGGCTGCCGTTTCTGACGCCGACCATATATTTTCTGCCCATTTTCACCTATATTAATAAGTTATTATAGCCCAAAGGCCGGCCGGACGCAACAGCTTTTCAGGAATATGATTTTTTTTCATTTTTTTGTCAAAAGTACTTGCTTTTTTATGTGATATCTGTTAAACTACAAAATGCTTGCGAAAGCATAGCAGTAAGTCATACACAGCAAGGAGGTGCAACGGATGGCTAAGTGCGAATTTTGCGACAAGGGTGTGGCCTTTGGCATTAAGGTTTCCCACTCTCACCGGCGTTCCAATCGTCCCTGGAAGCCCAATGTCAAGCGTGTTAAGGCGATCATCAACGGCACGCCCCGCCATGTATATGTTTGTACCCGGTGCCTGCGTTCCGGTAAAGTAACCAGAGCGATCTGATTTCAGGACAAACAAAAGCCCTGCTCTTTGGAGCGGGGCTTTTATCATTGTATGCTACCCTTGCCAGCTTTTGACCATGGGCAGGAGTGTGCGAAACAGCTCCTCCCGGTTAGCCGGGTCGATGTGGAAAACCTGGGCCCGGGGATGGTCACATACCTGGCGTAGAAACTCCACGTCCCGCCGATCCTTCACGGCGGCCAGCACCGGCACTTCCCCGTCCAGCGTCTCCAGCACGGCACGGCGGAAAGCGTGCGCGTTGGACTCCATAAAGCCCAGCTCGTCCATCAGGACTACCTGACAGGCACGGGTATCCCGCAGATACGCCGTGCCCAAAGTGTCAAATACCTCTGGAAAAATCTCCTTCTGGCGGCCGAAATTACCGCAGCGCCCTACCAGATTTGCTTTACTCCTCTCCCGCCGGTCTACAGGCACCGCAGCGGGATAAATATAAATGGGGTGCATGACCTCCCCGGTATTTTCATCCATCTTCGTGCAAAATCCGCCCACCGTCAGGCAAGCCTCGTCCAGCAGGCGCTGTATCAGCGTGGATTTTCCCACACCCTTTTCTCCGCAGATCAAAATGTGCTTGTTCATTTTACCTTGCTTTGAAAGAGGCATCTCCACGGAGAGATGCCTCTCTTGTTTTACCACCAGTATCTGGGCATCTTGGGCCGCTCATAGGGGGTTTTCATCAGCGGCAGACTGCAGCGCATCTCCCCATCCAGGGCAAAATACGCCCCGGCCACGGCAGGCGCCGTGGGGATGGTGGTGATCTCCCCGATGCCGATGGCGCCGCAGGCCATATCCTGGCCCTTTTTCTCCACTAGAATGCTGTTGATGGTGGGAACCTTGTCGGCCCGGAACAGGCCCAGCGTGCCGTATTTGGCGCTGGGAATGCAGTCATACAGCGGGTAATGCTCCGTCAGTGTGAAGCCCAGCGCCATAGCGACTCCGCCCTCGATCTGTCCCTCGCAGTTCAGCGGGTTGATGGCCTTTCCCACAAAATGCGCCGCGTCAATCTCCTTGATGGTGCCGTCATCATTGAGGATACAGACCTGCGTGGCATAGCCGTAAGCCACATGGCTGACAGGATTGGCTACATCCTGGGCTCCCAGGGGGTCGGTCTTGGCCAGATATTCTCCGTAGAACTCCTGTCCCTCCAGCTTTTTCCAGTCCACCTGTACCGTTTCCGGCAGCTCCGTGCCCACAGCACCATCCCCACAGTTTTCTCCGGGCAAGTCCCTCAGTTCAGCAATATTGGCAATCCCTGTATAGTCAGACACCTTTACATCTGCGCCAGCGGCTTCCAGCAGCTTCTGGCAGGCGCGGCGGCATGCCTCGCCGGTGACGAGAGTCTGCCGGGAACCGGATGTTGTGCCGGAGTCCGGAGAGTCCACGTTGTTGGCCGCCTCGTATACGATATCCTCGCGGTCACAGTGAAGCATAGTGCCGACGATCTGTGTCAGCACCGTGCCCAGGCCCTGGCCGATGCAGGACGCACCGCTGCGTATATGCAGCTTTCCCCCATGCACCGCCACAATACAGCGCCCTGTATCGGGAATTCCCACGCCCACGCCGGCATTCTTCATGGCGCAGGCGATCCCCATGTTCTTATTGTTCTCACAAATATCCTTCACCGCCTCCAGCGTCTCCACAAGTCCCGTGGATGGCGGCGCGATCTGCCCGTTGGGCAAAGTCTGTCCCGGTCGGATGGCATTGCGGTAGCGAATCTCCCAGGGGGAGATCCCCAACTCATGAGCCATTTTCGTCAGCGTCATTTCCATGGCATAGCAGGTCTGCGTCACGCCGAAGCCGCGGAATGCGCCGGCAGGCGGGTTATTGGTATAATACGCCCGGCCGGTGATCTCAAAATTGTCATAGTGGTAAGGCCCGGCGGCATGTGTGCAGGCGCGCTCCAGCACCGGCCCGCCCAGGGAGGCATACGCACCGGTATCGGCAATGACCTCGGCCTTTACCCCCTGAATCAGACCGTCGTTATTGCAGCCCATGGTGATGGTCACCTTCATGGGATGGCGCTTGGGATGGACGAGGATGCTCTCTTGCCGGCTGAGCTTCACCTTTACCGGCCGACCGGATAGATAGGCGATCAGCGCAGCATGGTGCTGCACAGTCATATCCTCCTTGCCGCCAAAGCCGCCGCCCACCAGCATATTGGTCACATGAACCTTTTCTTTGGGAAGGCCCAGCATGATGGCGGTCTCCCGGGCGGTGTCGTAGGTTCCCTGGTCTGTGGAGAGGATCGTCACACCGTCCTCATCCCGGTAGGCCACGGCGCATTCCGGCTCCAGAAACGCATGCTCGGTATAGGGTGTCTCATAGTGATACATCAGCACATAATCCGCATCGCGGATAGCCTGATCCGCATTGCCCCGGGAAACATGCTTCTCACACAGCAGGTTGCCGGACTCATGTACCTGGGGCGCAAATGGCTGGGCGGCATAGGTAGGGCTGAACACCGGCTTCAGCGGCTCATACTCCACCTCCACCAGCTTCTTTGCCTTTTCCAGAATCTCCGGCGTTTCCGCCGCAACAAGGCAGATGGCATCGCCCAGGAAGTGGGTAATCTTCCCCACAGGGATCATGGTATCCCAGTCCTGCATAAGATGGCCCACCTTCACCTTGCCAGGAATGTCATCCGCGGTATAAACACCCACCACACCTGGCAGAGCCAAAGCCTTTTCCTTGTGAATGGCCAGCACTCTGGCCCGGGGATATCTGCTGCGCACAGCGCTGCCATAGATCATACCGTCCAAATAGATGTCATCCGGGTACTTTCCAGTGCCGAGAACCTTCTCCTTGGCATCGATACGAGGCATGGCCTCTCCAACCCGGGCACGATCTGATTCCTGAGGGATCCGGCCGCCGTTGCGGAAAGTCTCCGCAGCCAGCAAAATCGCGTCAATGATTTTTTTATACCCGGTGCAGCGGCAGATATTATTGCGGATAGCGAAGGCAGCCTCCTCCCGGGAGGGATCGGGGTTCACATCCAGCAGCGCCTTGGCAGAAATGACCATGCCCGGAATACAGAAGCCGCACTGCACCGCACCGGCCTTGGCAAAGGCCCAGGCGTAGACCTCCTTCTCCGTGTCGCTCAGGCCCTCCACCGTGATGATATGCCGGCCCTCCAGCATGTCCACAGACGGCACGCAAGCTTTGGTGGCCTTCCCGTCAATGAGCACATGGCAGGTTCCGCAGGCACCCTCGCTGCAGCCATCCTTCACGGACGTCAGGCGTAGCTCATCCCGCAGAAATCGCAGCAGTTTTTGATTTTTTTCCGCTGTCACCAGTTGACCATTGACATAGAATGAAGCCATTTTCATATCTCCTTCAGTATGTATACTCTCGCAGTATGCGCAATAAGCCTGCATTTTATTCCACTTTTATTATACTGTATTCTTCCTATCTCTGCAAGCAGAAGAGCCGGTTTTCATTCTTCTTTTTTTTAGATAAACGCTCAAAAGAAGGTGTGAAGTGCATGCACTTCACACCTTCTTTTCTACATGCTGAATTGTTCTATGGCAGACAGCAGCTCTGTCTTGCCCGTCCCCTTCTCCGCTGAAAACGGGATCAGCAGAGCGGTATCCGGCAGCGCCAGCGTTTCACGGATCCGGTGCAGGTTCGGCTCTACCTCGCTTTTCTTCAGCTTATCCAGCTTATTGGCCACCACGATCAGCGGGCAGCCGGTGCTCTTGAACCAGTCGCACATGGTCTCGTCATCCGCTGTTGGCTTGTGGCGGGCATCCACAATGAGAACGCCCAGATTAATCAGGCCCTCCTCCTGAAAATAGTCCTCCATCAACCGTCCCCAGCGGTCACGTTCCTCCTTGGACACCTTTGCATAGCCGTAGCCCGGGAGATCGGTAAAGTAGATCTTGCTGTCAATGAGGAAATAGTTCACCTGAGTGGTTTTTCCCGGGGTAGCACCCACTCGGGCAAAGTTTTTGCGGTTGAGCAGGCGATTGATCACAGAGGATTTTCCCACGTTGGATCGGCCGGCGAAGGCCACCTGCGGGCGGCCGTCGCGGATAAAAGCGCTCTGTCTGACAGCGGACAGAATAAACTCCGCTTTGTTAAAATTGATCCCCATACACGCTCCTTATATCCGCAGCTCTGCCCCTGTGGTCTGCGGCACAGACAGCAGCGGCAGCTCCTCCTGGACGGGTGCTTCTTTGCGTTTTTCTTCCGGCAAAAGTGCCGCCGCAAAAACATCAGACACCGTATCCACCACCACAAAATGCAGCTTCCTGCGCACGGTCTGGTCGATCTCCTCCAGGTCCTTTTCGTTCTCTCTGGGGATGATCACTGTCCCGATGCCATTTCGCAGGGCTGCCATGGTCTTTTCCTTCAGGCCGCCAATGGGCAGGACACGACCTCGCAGGGTGACCTCGCCGGTCATTGCTACATCGCCGCGAACCTTCCGACCTGTGAGGGCAGAAAGCATGGCCGTGGTGATGGCAATGCCCGCCGAAGGGCCATCCTTGGGTACAGCTCCCTCCGGAAAATGGATGTGGATATCCTTGGTTTTGTAAAAATCCTTTTCGATCCCCAACTGCTCGGCACGGCTGCGCAGGCAGCTGAGAGCCGTTCTGGCAGACTCCTGCATGACGGTGCCCAAATTCCCGGTAAGCTCCAGCTTTCCGGAGCCGTCCATGACGTTGGCCTCGACCTCCAGAATCTCGCCGCCCACCTGCGTCCAGGCAAGGCCATTGACCACACCCACCTCATTCTGCCGCAGATGCTCAGACTCTGTATACCGGATAACACCCAAAAACTCCTTGAGATCAGCAGGTGTAACGGTTATATGCTTTACATCATTTGATGCGACACGCATGGCGGTTTTCCGGCAGATAGCACCGATCTCCCGCTCTAAAACCCGAACGCCGGACTCTCTGGTGTAGCCGCTGATGATGCCGCGCAGCGCGTCGTCCGAAATGGAGAGCTGGCGCTTCTGCAGGCCGTGTTCCTTCAGCTGCTTGGGGATAAGATGACGGCGGGCGATCTCCACCTTTTCTTCGTCGGTGTAGCTGCCCAGCTCAATGACCTCCATGCGGTCCAGCAGCGGGCGAGGGATCGTGGATGTTGTGTTGGCAGTGGTGATGAACATGACCCGGCTCAGATCCA
The DNA here is from genome assembly GCA_900550615.1 of uncultured Eubacteriales bacterium. GTDB lineage: Bacteria > Bacillota > Clostridia > Oscillospirales > Oscillospiraceae > Vescimonas. The sequence continues at coordinate 16,517 of URSX01000011.1, read as the reverse complement.
CGGGGATTTCCAGGAAATGATCCCGGAAGCTGCCGTTCTGTTCGCTGTCCAGCACCTCCAGCAGCGCAGAGGCCGGATCGCCCCGCATGTCGCTGGCCAGCTTATCAATCTCATCCAGCACAAGCAGCGGATTCATAGAGCCGCTATGGATCAATCCCTCAATGATGCGGCCGGGCATGGCTCCTATGTATGTTTTCCGGTGGCCGCGGATGTCCGCTTCATCTCGCACGCCACCGAGACTTATGCGGTAGAGCTTGCGGTTCATGGCCTTTGCCACGGAAATGGCGATGGACGTTTTTCCAACGCCCGGAGGGCCCACCAGACAAATAATCTTCCCCTTGGCCTGGGGATAGATATGGCGCACGGCAATGTACTCCAAGATCCGCTCTTTCACCTTGTCCAGGCCGTAATGCTCCCGGTCCAAGATGGCCCGGGCCTTTTCCACATTGGCCCGCTCCTTCGTCTCCTTGCCCCAGGGCATTTCCAGACAGGTGTCCAGATAGTTGCGGATCACCGACGCCTCGGCGCTGCCAAAGGGCTGTTTGGATAGCCGGGTGAGCTCCTTCATCAGCTTCTGCTCGACTTCCTCAGACACCTTCAGCTTCTCGATCCGGTCAGCATACTCCTGGATCTCCTCGTCGCCGTCATCGCCCAGTTCATGCTGCAGCACCTTCACCTGCTCCCGCAGGATCATGTCCTTTTGCACGCGGCCCACACGGTCCCGTACCTTTCTCTCCATTTCCACTTCCAGAGAGATCACGTCCAGCTCATGGGTCAGAATTTCGTTGACCAGCTTCAGGCGCTTCACAGGGTGCAGCTCCTCCAGGATCCGCTGGCGATCCGTATAGCGCAGATTGATGCTGTAGCCAATGAAATCGGCCAGTTTGCCGGGGTCGGTGCAGTCCAGCACTGCGGTCACTACATCGTCCGGCAGATCCGGCACCATTTCCTTGTATTCCCCGAATATAGCGTAGGTCTGGCGCATGACAGCCTCCACTCTGGCAGTCATGCGACCGGGAAAATCATCCTCCAACAGCTCCACATTTGCTTGCAGGAAGGGCCGGTTCTGCCACAGGCGGTTGATCCGGCCCTTTCCCGTGCCCCGCACCACAACGCGAACGGAGGAATCGGAGGTTTTAATGATCTGCAGCACATGGGCCACAGTGCCGATGGTATAGAGATCCTTTTCCTCCGGGCGCATCACAGACAGCTCCCGCTGAGTCACAAGAAAGATATCCTTCCCTTCTTCCATCGCATTGTTCAGCGCCAGCATGGATATCTCGCGCTCCACATCAAGCCCGGTGGTCTGCCCGGGAAAAACCGTCAGCCCGCGAAGGGCCAGAACGGGAATATTCAAAGTCATTTGTTCCATGGGATATGCTCCTTTCAGCTGCTCCTCGGCAGCATGGGAAAAAGGGGAGGGACGAATTCTCGCCTCTCCCCTATCGCTCATTTAAGAGGCCGGTGCAGACGGATCGTCTGCCTCTCCGGTCTTCAGTTTTGCCGGGCGGGCTGCCTTTTTGGCAGCGTGGAGAATCTCCGGCTCCGCCTTACCCGCCACACAGTCTGCGGTAATAGTCACCTGTTCAATAGACGGATCCGAGGGGATATCGTACATCACCTTTGTCAGGATTCCCTCCATCACGGCCCGCAGGCCCCGGGCGCCGATGTTGCGCTCGATGGCTTTGTCAGCCACAGCCTCCAGCGCGTCCTCCGTAAAGGTCAGGCGCACATTGTCATAGGAAAACAATTTTTGATACTGCTTGACCAGTGCGTTTTTCGGCTGCGTGAGGATCTGCACCAGATCGTCTCTGGTCAGCCCGTCCAGCGCGGCAATCACCGGCAGACGGCCCACCAGCTCCGGGATGATGCCGAACTTCAGCAGGTCGTGGGGCTGCACCTCTTTCAAAAGTGCGCCGGTCTGCCGCTCGGCCTTGCTCTCCACCACGGCGTCAAAACCAATCCCCTTGCGGTCCGTGCGCTTTTCAATGATCTTCTCCAGACCGTCAAAGGCACCGCCGCAGATAAAGAGGATGTTATGCGTATCCACCTGGATGAACTCCTGATGGGGATGCTTGCGCCCGCCCTGGGGCGGTACGTTGGCCACAGTGCCCTCCAGAATCTTCAGCAGAGCCTGCTGCACGCCCTCACCGGACACATCACGAGTGATGGAGGTGTTCTCGCTCTTTCTGGCGATTTTGTCGATCTCATCCACATAGATGATACCGCGCTCTGCCAACTCCACGTCAAAATCCGCCGCCTGCAGAAGTCGAAGCAGAATATTCTCCACATCGTCGCCCACATAACCAGCCTCGGTCAAGGTGGTGGCGTCCGCGATGGCAAACGGCACCTGCAGCACCCGGGCCAGGGTCTGGGCAAAGAGGGTCTTTCCGCTGCCGGTGGGGCCGATCATCAGGATATTGCTCTTTTGCAGCTCCACATCCTCGCCGCCGCCGTAAAAGATCCTCTTGTAATGATTATACACAGATACGGAGAGGGCGATCTTGGCTGCCTCCTGCCCGATGACATATTCGTCCAGCACCGCCTTGATCTCCCGGGGAGTGGGAAGGTGGTCCGGAGCCTCAAATCTGTTTTCCGCAGCAGGGCTGTAATCGTCCTCCAGAATGGACATACACAGCTGGACGCACTCGTCACAGATCCGGACACCGGGGCCCTGGATCATGCGGTGCACCTGCTTTTCGCTCTTACCGCAGAACGAGCAGTGCAGCTCTTTATTTTTTTCTGCCATAGTTACCTCTTGTAAATAACCTTGTCTACCAGACCGTACTCCTTGGCCTCCTCAGCGATCATCCAATTATCGCGCTCGGAGTCCAGCTTTACCTGCTCGGGAGTCTTGCCGGTATTCTCGGCCAAAATGCGGTTCATCCGCTGTTTGATCTTGAGGAAATGCTCCACATCGATCTCCATATCGGTGACCTTGCCCTGGGTACCGGCGGAGGGCTGATGAATCATCACCTCGGCGTTGGGCAGAGCGATACGCTTGCCCTTGGCACCGGAAGACAGCAGAAATGCGCCCATGCTGGCAGCCATGCCGATGCAGATGGTGGACACATCGCACTTGATATACTGCATGGTGTCATAGATGGCCATGCCCGCCGTCACAGAGCCGCCGGGGCTGTTGATGTACATCTGAATATCCTTATCCGGATCCTGCGCTTCCAGGTACAGAAGCTGTGCAACCACCAGGCTGGCAGTTGTATCATTCACCTCTTCGCCCAGGAAGACAATGCGGTCATTGAGCAACCGGGAAAAGATATCATAGGAGCGCTCCCCCCGATTGGTCTGTTCCACAACATAAGGGACTAAACTCATAGAAATATACCTCCTGTTCAAATGGGGCCCTGCACTGCAAGGCATAATACAAAAGCATACCCGCCCGTAAGTGATTTTAACAGCTTAGCTTACTCTTTGTCTTCTTTCTTCTCTTCGGCCTTGTCCTCGGTTTTTTCCTCGGCCTTCTCCTCGGGCTCCACGGCCACGGCGCTGTCTGCCACGACCTTGATGACCTTCTCCCGGATCACCTGCTCCTTCACATCGGAAGCGGGCAGATACTTCTTGATAGACTCCAGATCCATGCCGTACTTCTCGGCAACGTTCTTCATCTCATTTTCAACTTCCTCGTCGGAAGCTTCCAAGTTCTCCGCCTTCACGATGGCAGCCACGGCCAGATCCATGCGCACCTGGCGCAGAGCGGGCTCCATGGACTGCTTCTGGATGGCATCCTCATCCATGCCGGTCATCTTCACATACTGGTCGAAGGGGATACCCTGGGAGGCCAGCTGCTGCTTGAAGTTCTCCATCATTCTCTGAGACTGCAGCACCACCATATCCTCGGGGATATCGGCCTCGATGCCGTCAGCCACCTTCTGCATCAGTGCGTCCTCAAAGGCGTGCTGGGCAGCGGTCTTGCGCTCGTCGGTAATCTTCTTCTTCAGGTCGGCCTTCAGCTCCTTCAGAGTGTCAAACTCGGACACGTCCTTAGCAAACTCGTCGTCAATGGCGGGCACTTCCTTCACCTTGACCTCGTTGACCTTCACATGGAACACAACAGGCTTGCCGGCAAGCTCGGGCGTATAGTTCTCGGGGAAGGTAATGTCAATGTCCTTCTCCTCGCCCACCTTCATGCCGATGAGCTGCTCCTCAAAACCGGGAACGAAGCTGCCGGAGCCGATCTCCAGGTCGAAATTCTCGCCCTTTCCGCCGTCGAAGGCCACGCCGTTGTCAAAGCCCTCAAAGTCGATGTTGGCGGTGTCGCCCTTCTTTACGGCGCGCTCCACGCTCACCAGGCGGCTGTTGCGCTCGGCCATTTCCTTCAGGCGGGCGTTCACGTCGGCAGCCATGACCTTCACAGTGGCCTTGGGAGCCTCCAGGCCCTTATACTGGCCCAGCTTTACCTCGGGATACACGGCAACGGTGGCCTTGAAGGTCACGCCGTCCTTGCCGCAGTTCTCCAGCTCTACCTCGGGATAACCCACTACATCCAGCTTTTCCTCGCTGACGGCCTTCTCATAGGCGTCGGGCAGCACAATATTCACGGCCTCCTCATAGAAGACCTCCACACCGTACATGCTCTCAACGATCTTGCGCGGAGCCTTGCCGGGGCGGAAACCGGGGATGTTCATCTTGCCGCGCATCTTCAGATAAGCCTTGTTGATGGCAGCCTCAAAGTCCTCGGCGCTGACTTCAATGGTCAATGCAACCTTGCTCTTTTCCAGTTTTTCACAGGATTTTACACTCATTTTGTTTTTCCTCCGTTCAGCATTAATAATGTGAATCAATGCAATTTTATATGATAACAGAAAAGAATAATAATTTCCACACTTTTTTGCACTATTCTAAAATTTTTTTCGGGCGGAAGCGCAGGTAGTCGGCGGAAACCAAGAAAAAATCCGTTCCGTCCACCCATCCCTGCACTGCACGGGTGTGGGCCGGGCCCCCATGCAGGTGGCCGTAATAGCATTTTTTTACGCCGTACTGCTGCAGAAGGCGCAGCATTTCCTGGCAGCAATAGCCGGTGTAGAGAGGCGGATAGTGCAGAAAGCAGAGCTTCTCCCGATCCCCTGCCGCCTTCAGCGAGGTTTCCAGTCGCCCGGCCTCCCTGCTGCGTATTTTCTCCGTATGTCCGCCGGGCGTATCCAGCTCATAAAACCAGCCCCGGGTGCCGCACAGGGCCACGTCCCCGTAAAAGGCGCAGTTGTTGTGCAGTATTTGCAGAGAATCCAGACCGTGCTCGTCAAAAAAGCGCTGCATCTTGGCGGCCGTGTTCCACCAATAGTCATGATTCCCTTTCATGAGGATCTTCTTTCCCGGCAGCTCATGGATAAATTGCAGGTCCGGCAGGGACTCCTCCAGACTCATGCCCCAGGAGAGGTCGCCGCACAGGACGGTCACATCCTCATTTTCCAGCTGCGAAAACCCCTCCCGGATCCGCTCCACATAGTTGCTCCAGCCCTCGCCGAACACGTCCATGGGCTTATCCGAACCCAGGGACAGGTGCAGGTCCCCTATGGTATATAACGCCATACTTACTCCTAATTCAATACTGTCGAAAATTCCTTTGGAATTTTCCGACAAAAAGTTTGCAGTCTGCTGCGCGCATTATTTTGCCGCTATGCGGCAAAATTCCACACTGGCAGCCTGAGAGGTATTTTCCCCCACGCACAGGTCGCGGTAAAAATGATTTGAATTTTTTGCGCCTGCGGGCGCAAACTCTGCGAGGCTATACTACATTAAAACATCATAATATCCTCCGCAGATTGTTCCAGAAGATGTCCTCCAGCAGGGCATCACTGTAGCCCCGCGCCTGCAAGGCCGCGTACAGCTTCGGCACGTCCTGTATCCCACGCATCCCGGCGGCCAGGGCCTCACAGCCATCCAGGTCGCCGCCCAGGCACAGGGTCTTTTCCCCGCCCAGGTCCAGAAAATGCTCCACATGGGCCACAAGCTCCTCCATAGTCCCCCGGGGGCCTACAAAATCCCGGTAGAGGTTCAGCCCCACCACGCCGCCGCTGTCCCGGATGGCCCGGAACTGGTCGTCGGTCAGATTCCGCCGGTGGGGGCATATGGCCCGGGCGTTGGAATGGGACGCTACCACCGGGCCGTGGGCCGTCTTTACCACATCCCAGAATCCCGCATCAGAGATATGAGACACATCCGGGAAAATATGCAGCGACTCCATCCGGCGCACGAAATTCTTCCCCTTTTCGGAGAGGCCACGTTCCGGCTCCTCACAGTTGGTGCCGCTGAGGCTGTTGGCCCGGTTCCACACCGGATTCAGCAGCCACACGCCCCAGGCGTGGGCCAGCTCCAGGTTCCGCTCCTCACAGTCCAGCAGGTCGGCTCCCTCAATGCTCAGAAGGGCAGCCATCTTTCCCTGCCGCACTGCTTCGTCCACCTCCGCACCGCTGCGGCAGTGGGTGATGCAGTCCCGGTTCTCGTCTATTTCCCGCAGGAAACGGTCATGCAGCCGCCGGCACTGGGCCAGCATTCCGTCCGGCGGCGCGTTTTTCGCGTCCCAGTACAGGGCGAAAAACTGCCCGTACCGGGCAAATGCCCTGCCGCGCACCAGGTCGATGTGTCCGCCGTTTTCCCGCAGGCAGATGCAGGCGGCATAGTATGCCGTCTGCGTCTCCCGATCGGCATCCATTTCCAAGGCTGCATCGGTGCCGCCTGTTTCCTGGCAACGGTAGATGGTGTCACAATGGGCATCAAAATATGGTATTTTCACCGGAAATTCACCTCAAAACGCGTTTTTCATATACTCAATACGCTCCAGTGCGCCGCTGTCGCTCCGATAGACCTCCGCCACATCGAACCGCACCGGACAGTCCAGCTCCTTTTCGCTTAGGTAGAACAGGGCCGTCTTGCGGATGCGCTCCTGCTTGGCGGCAGTAACATAGTCTCTCGGTAGGCCCACAGCCAGATTGCTCCGGGTCTTCACCTCTATAAAGCAGAGGGTCTTTCCATCTATGGCAATGAGATCGATCTCCCCGAAGCGGCAGTGATAGCTGTGCGCCACCAAGTGGAACTTTTTCCCGCGCAGGTAGTTTGCCACCTGGGCCTCGCCCCAGGTTCCCACACTGCGGCTCATAAACGACCCGCCTCCCACTTTCGCAGAAAGCTCCGCCGATGCTCCGGGCAGGGGCCGAATTGATCCAGCATTTCATAGTGCAGCTTAGTGGGGTATCCCTTGTGCCTGGAAAACCGGTACTGGGGATAGCGCTCGTCCAGCTCCCCGGCCACGAACCGATCCCGGCTCACCTTGGCCAGGATGGAGGCAGCTGCGATGCTGGCGCTCTTACCATCCCCGCCTACCACCAGCTTATGCGGCACCGTGATGGATGCGCTGCGGCCCTTATCCCGGTTTCCGTCAATGAGCGCCAGGTCAGGCCGGATGGAGAGGGCATCTATGGCCAGCTGCATGGCCCTCACCCGAGCGCTTAAAATATCCGTGGCATCGATCTCCGCAGCCTCCACCCGCGCAACCGACCAGCAGACGGCCTGCTGCGTGATGACCCCGTACAGGGCCTCCCGCTTCTTCTCCGCAAGCTTTTTGCTGTCGTTGAGACCATCGATCCGGCAACAAGGCGGCAAGATCACCGCCGCAGCATACACCGGTCCTGCCAGAGGCCCGGCTCCGGCCTCATCGCAGCCGCAAATAATTTCCGTGCCCTGCTCCATCAGCTCCCGCTCGATCTGCCACAGGTCCGTTTTTTCAGCCATTTATTTCACATCCTCCACCGTCTCCAGTGTAAAGCGTCCTAACTTGCCACCCCGGAATTCATCCAGTAAGACACGGCTCATGCGCTCGGTATCCACCTCGGCCCCCCGCATGAGAAAGCCGCGCTTACGCCCGGCCCGGGTCAGCAGATCATAGCCCATCTCATCATCCAGCGGCGTGACCTTATACCGCTCCTCGATGACATCCGCATAATGCTTTCCCAGATATTCCATGAGAAAGCTGCCCAGTTCCTCGATGTCCATCACATCGTCCTTGATGGCTCCGGTGAAGGCCAAGTGCATCCCCACATTCATATCCTCGAACTTGGGCCACAGGATACCCGGTGTATCCAGTAATTCCAAGGTGCTGTCCACCGGAACCCACTGCTTGCTCCGGGTAACACCGGGGCGGTCCTCGGCCTTGGCGGTCTTGCGCTTGGCCACCTTATTGATAAAGGTGGATTTCCCCACGTTGGGAATGCCCAGCACCATCACCCGCACCACGCGGCCCACCTGGCCCTTGTCGGCGTAAGTCTGAAGCTTATCCTTCAGCAGCTCCCGCACAGCGGCGGCGAACTGCGCCGTCCCCACGCCGTTTTTGGCGTTGGACTCCAACACGGCGTAGCCTTTTCCCCTGAAATATGCCGCCCAGCGGGCCGTCTCTCTGGGGTCGGCCTGATCCACCCGGTTCAGCACCACCAGCCGGGGTTTTCCCGCCGTCATTTCATCCACATCGGGATTGCGGCTGGAAATGGGGATCCGCGCATCCAGAATCTCGCACACGGCGTCCATATGGCCCATTTCCGCCGTAATCATCCGCTTGGTCTTTGTCATGTGCCCCGGATACCAGGACAGTCCCTGTATCTGCATGGTTTTTCTCCCCCTGTCTTACAGCTTGGTCAAGTGCGCTCCGGCGGCTTTGAGCATCAGCTTCTTGGTGCCCACCTTGTCGAAGGCCACCTCGATCAGCGCATCGCCGCCCATGGGCCGCACGCTGAGCACCATACCGTCTCCGAATGCGCTGTGGCGCACCTGTTCACCGGCCTTGATCTGCAGCAGTGGCGCGGAAGATGCCGCCGACGCCCGCCGGGCCACGGCCGATCTGTGTAAAGGCTCTCGCCTTGTCTGCTGAATGTTTTCACTTGTTTTATAGGTTTCCCGGGATCCACTTTCCCAGCCGCCGGACCAGTTGTCGTTCCAGTTATCATCCCACTGGGCCGCGCGTCTGGGTTCCGGCTTTCCGATCCACTGTATGTTTTCCTCCGGAATCTCCCCTAAAAAGCGGGAGGGCATCTTCGGCTCCGTCTGGCCGAAGAGCATCCTCTGGCGCACATTGGTCATGGTCAACTTCTTCCGGGCCCGGGTCATAGCTACATAGCACAGCCGGCGCTCCTCTTCCATTTCCTCCTGCTCACCCATAGCCCTGTTCCCGGGAAATACGCCCTCGTCCATCCCGGTGACATACACCCGGTCAAACTCCAGGCCCTTGGCGCTGTGCATGGTCATCAGCGTCACACAATTGTCGCTGTCGGACTGGCCGTCCAGATCCGTATACAGGGCCACGTCGTTGAGGAAGCCGGCCAGAGACGGGTCGTCCGGGTCGTTTTCCAGAAACGCGCTGATACTGGAGGCCAGCTCCTGCACATTCTCCAGCCGCCCTCTGCTCTCCATGTCATTCTTTTCCTGCAGCATCTGCACATAGCCGGTCATTTCGCAGACCTTGCCATAAAATTCCACAAGATCCAGATGGTCGCACAGGCTGCGCAGCTCCATGATCATCTGGGCAAAGTCCTCCATCCGTCCGGCGGCTGACTTCAGCTCCGGGTATTTCCGGGCCGAGGAGACGATCTCAAACAGCGCCCTACCCTCTGCCGCCGCCAGCATCTGCGCCTTTTCCAGAGACGCGCCACCGATTTTCCGGGCCGGAACGTTGATGATCCGCCGCAGGCGCAGGTCGTCCGCCGGGTTGCAGATCACGCACAGGTATGCCAGCATGTCCTTCACCTCCGCCCGGTCGAAGAATTTCACGCCGCCTACAATTTTATAGGGCACACCGTTGCGCTTGAAAGCATATTCCAGCGCGTTCGACTGGGCATTCATCCGATACAGAATGGCATTGTCCCGCCAGTCGGCCCCCCGGTTATAGGCGCTCATAATGTCGCCCACCACGAAATTCGCCTCATCGCTCTCGTTGAAGCAGGTCTTCACTGTCACCGGATCTCCCGGGCCGTTTTGCGTCCACAGAGTCTTTCCCTTGCGGCCCTGATTGTTGCGGATCACGGCGTTGGCCGCATCCAGAATATTCTGCGTGGAGCGGTAGTTCTGCTCCAGGCGGATGGTCCGGGCGTTTTGATACCGCTGCTCAAAGCTGAGGATATTGGTGATGTCCGCTCCCCGGAAGCGGTAAATGCTCTGGTCGTCATCACCCACCACGCAGATGTTCCCGTGGCTACCCGTCAGCAGGCCCGCCAGCAAAAACTGCAGATGGTTGGTGTCCTGGTACTCGTCGATGAGTATGTAGCGGAACTTGGTCTGGTAGTAAGCACGCACCTCCCGGTCACTTTGCAGCAGCGTCACCGTGTGCAGAATGATGTCGTCAAAGTCTAATGCGTTGGCCTCCCGGAGGGTTTTATTGTAAAGCTTATATACTTTACCGATCCTGATTTTCCGCCAATCTCCCCGCTGCTCCCACAGCTGGCAAAACTCCTCCGGCGAAAGCATGTCTCCCTTGGCATTGGAGATCACCCCCAGCAGCTCCCGAGGAGGGAACTGCCTCTCCTCCAGGCCCAGTTCCCTGATGATATCCTTTAGGACTCGCTTGGAATCATCCGTATCATAGATGGTAAAATTCCGGTCATAGCCCAGCTTGTCGATATCCCGCCGCAGGATGCGCACACAAGCCGCGTGAAACGTCGCCGCCCACACATCCAGCGCTTCCTCACCCAGCATTTTTTCCAGGCGCTCCTTCAGCTCCCCAGCGGCCTTGTTGGTGAAGGTGATGGCCAGCACCTCCCAGGGCCGGGCCGGCTGCACCGCGCACAGGTACTGCATCAGAGGCCGCATCTCCTCCTGGGGATCCTGGACGTACTGCTCCAGAAATGCCACCTCGTCCTCGGAAATTGGGATGGGAATTTCCTCCGTGTCGCTCCCCCGCCCGTAGCGCAGGAGGTTTGCCACCCGGTTAATTAGCACTGTAGTTTTGCCCGAGCCTGCACCTGCCAAAAGCAGAAGCGGCCCTTCGGTAGTCAGCACACCCTCCCGCTGCATGGGATTGAGCCGCTGATAATCCAGCGCAATGGCCTGGCGGCGGGCGGTAATAAATCGTCTTTCTAATTCGTTCATGTCAGCCTCGCTCTCAGTTTTTCCTCACCTATTTTATAACAAATCTTTCTCCCGGTCAACCGCCGAAATAAGGGATTAGAAATTTTGTTCGATTTCCTATTGACAAAAACATCCGTTCGATTTATAATCCGATATAGAACAAAAGTTTGATTTGGAGGTACACACTATGACTACTTTCGGATGGATCATTTCGATTATTGGCGTCGCAGCTCTTTCCGGACAGTTTATGCGGCTGGTGGAACGGGTGGATCATCCCCGTCGCCGGCACGAAGCCGCCTGAGATGGATCTGCTGGATAAGCTGGCTATTCTATCGGACGCAGCAAAGTATGACGCAGCCTGCACATCCAGTGGTGTTCGGCGCGGCTCCCGTCCCGGAATGATCGGCAATACGTCCTCTTCCATTGCCGGCTGCTGCCACAGCTTTTCTGCCGATGGGCGGTGCATCTCTCTGCTGAAAGTGCTTATGACCAACTACTGCGTGTATGACTGCAAATACTGTGTCAACCGACGCAGCAACGATACACGCCGCGCTGCCTTTACGCCCAAGGAGCTGGCCGAGCTAACGATTCAGTTCTACCGGCGCAATTATATTGAGGGGCTTTTCCTTTCCAGCGGCGTCCTCCGGGATCCGGACTATACCACCCAGCGCATGATCCGGGCGCTGCACATCCTGCGGCGGGAATATGGGTTCAACGGCTATATTCACGCCAAAGCCATTCCCGGCACAAGCCCGGAGCTTGTGCAGCAGCTGGGCTATCTGGCTGATCGGCTCAGCGTGAATATTGAGCTGCCCTCTCAGAAGGGGCTCGCCACCCTTGCGCCGGACAAGAGCAAAAATGCCATCCTCGCTCCCATGCGATTTATCCGGGAACGGGGACAGCAAAGCAAGGAAGAGCTGGTAAAGTATCGCCACGCCCCCACCTTCGCCCCTGCCGGACAGAGTACACAGCTCATCGTAGGGGCCACAGAGGACAGCGACCGCCACATTCTGCACCTGACCGAGTCTCTTTACAGCCGATACCGGCTAAAACGGGTGTTCTATTCCGCCTATATCCCCGTGGTGGAAAATTCGCTCCTGCCATCTCTGCACACGAAGCCGCCGCTTCTGCGGGAGCATCGCCTGTATCAGGCGGACTGGCTCCTGCGCTTTTACGGCTTCCGCGCCGAGGAGCTGCTGGACGAGACTCATCCGAATTTTGATCCCCTGCTGGATCCAAAATGCTACTGGGCCATTACACATCCCGAGCAATTCCCCGTGGAAATTATGACTGCCGACCTGGAGCGACTCCTGCGTGTACCCGGTATCGGCCCCACAGGCGCCCGGCGCATTCTTTCCGCCCGGCGCACAGGGCTTCTTCGGTTTGACGACCTGCATAAAATGGGCATCGTCCTCAAGAGAGCACAGTTTTTCATACTATGCGGCGGACGCATGCGGGAGGGTCTACGCTTTACAGCGGAATCTCTGGCCCGCCAATTGCAGGCCGTGGAATGTGGCAGTCTGCCCGCACCTGCGGCGCAGCAGCTATCTCTCTTTGATGCCACGGGGTGATGAATAATGTCCTGGATCGATATGATATACGAATACGATGGCAGCTTTGAGGGATTTCTTTGCTGCGTTTATGAAAGCTACGTCAATAAAGAATTCCCCATTGCCTTTGCCGGCAATGAGGAATTTCCCATTCTTTCCTTCTATTCCGTTCGCAGCGTCGAGACCGACCTTGCCCACAGTGGCCGGGTCATGCGCAGCATAACCGCCCTCTCTCCCCGTGCCGCCCGATTGCTTTACCGGGCTTTTCACACCTGTATGGCAGATAAAGAGGCGTGCCTGTATCGGTTTGTCCAAAAGCTCTACACCGATGGGCCGCAGTTTATACGCTGCCCATCGGACGATACCTGTCTCCCTCTTTTCAAGGCTGTCCGTCATCTGTCCGGCGAGCTGGAGATGCTTCGCGGCTTCGTTCGTTTTTCCGATTACAGCGGCGTTCTCGGCGCGCAGATCCACCCGAAAAACCATGTACTTCCCTTTTTGCGCAATCACTTCTGCAGCCGCTACGCCAACGAGAATTTCTTTCTCTATGACTGCACCCATGGTGAGCTGCTGCTCTACAGCGCCGGCCATTCCCGCATTGAGCGGGTAGACTCTCTTACTCTGGCATCACCGGATGAGCAGGAGGCGCAGTACCGCAAGCTCTGGAAAACTTTTTTTGATACGGTCGCCATCCAGGAGCGGCGCAATCCCCGCTGCCAGAATACCTTTCTACCCAAACGATACCGGGATGTGATGACCGAGTTCCAATCGGAAAGCGCCTTTATTCCCGGAGCATCTCCCGCAGATGCGCCACCCCCTTCCGCTCCAGACGAGATACCTGCACCTGAGACACTCCCAGGATCCGAGCTGCCTGCTCCTGCGTCATACATTTGAAAAAGCGGAGGTATATCGTCTCCTGTTCGCGCTCGGGAAGCGACCGTATGGCCTCCCGGAGCGCGATTTTTTCCACAAGGATTTCCTCCGGTGCCTCCGTCCCCAGAGTGGACTCCAGTGTCAGCCCCTCTGCAGTCTCCTGCTGCAGCGATTCCGGCGCTGCAGTGGCAATTTCCGCCGAGGCAATCTCCTCGACGCTCCATCCGGTCTCCTCCGCCAGCTCCGACAGGCGCGGCTCACGGCCCAAAGCCGTACGTAGGCGCTGGCGCGCGGTCCATATGCTCTGTCCTCTCTCTCGCAGTGTGCGACCCACCTTTACCGGCCCGTTATCCCGGAGATACCGCCGTATTTCTCCGGCGATTTTCGGCACAGCGTAGGTTGAAAACTGCGTTCCATATGTAATGTCAAATCCCTTTACAGCTTTTATAAATCCAATACATCCAAGCTGATACAGATCCTCCGGATCTGTGCCGCAGCCATGGTATCTCCGCACCACAGCCCAGATCAGGCCGCTGTTTTCCTCCAGCATTTTTCCGCAGGCATCGCCGTCCCCCGACTGGGCCCTGTCCAGCAGAGCCAGTCTGTTTTCGTTCATTTTCTCTCTCCCATCCGGGTGGAAATTCGTTTGCGCATAGTCACGGTGGTGCCCTTTTGCGGTGCCGAGCGCACCCGCAGAGCATCCATAAAGCTCTCCATGATGGTAAAACCCATGCCGCTCCGCTCATCGTTCCCGGTAGTAAACAGCGGCTTTCGGGCCTGCTCCACATCCGCAATGCCCACGCCCCAGTCCTTCACAACGATCTCCAGGGTATTGCCCTCCCGAATCCGCAGCTTCATCACGATCCTGCCGAAACCCTTCGGATACCCGTGTACGATGGCGTTAGTCACCGCCTCGCTGACGGCAGTCTTGATATCGCCCAGCTCCTCCAACGTGGGATCCAACTGCGCGGCGAAGCCCGCGGCCGCCACCCGGGCAAATGCTTCATTACTGCTTCGGCTGGGGAATTCCAGCACCACTTGATTTTCAATTTTCATGCCCATCCTCCATTCTGATTATTTTCTGGATCCCTGCCGCCTCAAATACCTTTTTCACCTGGGCCGAGGGGTTTACGATACGCATCCTGCCGCCCAGCTGCTTCATCTGCCGCTGCGTATGCAAGGCAATGGCTATGCCGGAGCTGTCCATAAATGTTACGCCGGAAAAGTCCAGCGTCATTTCCAGCGGCAGCGCCAATTCCATCTCTTGGGTCAAGCGCTGCATAAGCTGGCGCGCGGCATGATGGTCCAGCTCGCCGCTCAGCCGCAGCACCAATTTCCGATCCAAACTTTCTGCTTTCACTTGCATCTCTTCACTTCCCGTAAAAATAATCACCGCAGGCCAAAGCCTACGGTGATTATACTATTTTTCATATTAATTTTTTGCCGAAAAGGGTCGTTCTCTTTAAAAAATCACCCCTTCATGGCGGCTGCGGACTCATCCAGCTTGGCAATGAGCGCCCGGGCCTTCTCCGCTTTCTCCCGCTCAGCGTTCACGACCGCCTCGGGAGCCTTGGAGACAAACTTCTCGTTGCTGAGCTTCTGCTCAATGCGCGCCAGGTTCTCCGCCGCCTTCGCCCGCTCCTTGGCAATGCGCTCCAGTTCTTTCTCGAAATCCACCAGCTCCGCCAGGGGAAGATAGACATTTGCCCCATGGGTCACCACCGTGACAAGGCCCGCAAGATCCACGGGAGCAGCGTCCGTCACGGTGAGTTCGCTGGCGTAGGCCATGCGCTTGATGAAGTGCTCGCCCATGCGGTAGTCGTCCGCGCGGTCGGACACGATGATCATCTGCGCCTTCTTGCTGGGCGGCACGTTCATCTCGGATCGGCGGGCACGGACAGCGCTAATAGCGTCCTTCACCGCCTCCATAGCCTGCTCCTCCGCCCGGAAGTCAAGCTCCGGACGATACTTGGGCCAGCTTGCGCGGATCAGATAGTCACCCTGGTGAGGCAGGGCCTGCCAGATCTCCTCCGTGATGAACGGCATGAAGGGATGCAGCAGCTCCAGAATGCGCAGCAGCACATAGCACAGCACATTCTCTGCCGCCAGCTTGGCACTCTCGTCCTCGCCGTTGAGACGGGTCTTGGTCAGCTCGATGTACCAGTCGCAGTAGGTGTCCCAGATGAAATCATAGATCTTCGCGGAGGCCACGCCCAGCTCAAAGGCATCCATATTGTCCGTGACCTCTCGGATGAGGGTGTTGAGCTTGCTGAGAATCCACTTATCCTCCAGCTCCAGCTTCTCCGGCAGCTCCACCTTGTCAATGGTCAGGTTCATCATCACAAAGCGGGACGCGTTCCAGATCTTATTGGCAAAGTTGCGCATGGCCTCGCACTTTTCCACATAGAAACGCATGTCATTGCCGGGGCTGTTGCCGGTTATGAGGTTGAAGCGCAGAGCATCGGCGCCGAACTGCTCCGCCATCTCCAGGGGGTCGATGCCGTTGCCCAGGGACTTTGACATTTTACGGCCTTTATCATCCCGGACCAGCCCATGGATGAACACCGTCTTGAACGGCTCCTTCTTCATTTGCTCCATACCGGAGAAAATCATCCGGGCCACCCAGAAGAAAATGATGTCGTAGCCGGTGACCATGACGGAGGTGGGATACCAATATTTCAGGTCTTCCGACTCCGTATCAGGCCAGCCCAGGGTGGAAAACGGCCACAGCGCCGAGGAGAACCAGGTGTCCAGCACGTCCTCATCCCGGGTCAGGTGTGTGCTGCCGCATTTCTCACACTTTGTGGGATCCTGACGGCTGACGTTGATATGGCCGCAGTCGTCGCAATACCAGGCTGGGATCTGGTGGCCCCACCAAAGCTGGCGGGAAATGCACCAGTCGTGGACATTTTCCATCCAGTTGATATAGGTCTTAGTGAAGCGCTCGGGCACGAACTTGATGGTGCCGTCCTCCACCACGCGGATGGCCTCCTTGGCCAGCGGTGCCATCTTCACAAACCACTGGGCGGAGAT
>URSX01000010.1 GCA_900550615.1 uncultured Eubacteriales bacterium | reverse complement strand
TGGGGCAGCCGGGCCTCCGGTATATGGAAAGGATTTGATTTTTACTGTTTCCGGGAGGTGATGTACTCATCCCCCGGCCGCCAGTAGGGGCAGCTGTCCGCCTGAGCGGCGAGAAACCGGGCCATCTCATCCTCATCCAGATCCATTTCGCATACATAATCGTCATACTCCTCGTCCATGGAGTAAAAGACGCAGCTTTCGCACTTATCGCTCATGGGGGCTCCTCCTTTTTCGCTGACTGATGGTATTATAGTGCCCTGCTGCCCGTTCGTCAATGAATCCCTGCCTGGGCGGAAAAAATTTTTATAACAATGGAAAAATTCAAAAAAAGGTAATGACTTTTCTCCTCCGTTCGGCTACAATAAAGCGAACGAATCGAACAGGAGGAACTCCCTTTGAAAAAATTATACGATGCGGTAGAGCGCTTCTGCGCCCGCCATCCCCGTTTCGGCATCCCCAACCTGATGCGCTATATTGTCATCGGCAACGTGGTGGTATATGTGCTGTCTATGCTCAGCCGGAATATGGATGCCGCGGCGCTGGATTTTCTGTCCTTCAACCTGAATGGACTGCTGCACGGAGAGGTGTGGCGGATCGTGACCTACATCTTTGTGCCAGAATACAGCAGCCCCTTTGCGCTGCTCATCGCCCTGTATTTTTACTACTGGATCGGCTCGACCCTGGAGCGGGAATGGGGCACGCCCAAGTTCACTCTGTATTACCTGGGCGGCGCAGCGCTGACCGTGGTGGGCGTGATCCTTACCAGCCTCATCACCGGGAACCATTACCTCACCCTGGTCGGCACAGGGTATGTGAACCTTTCCATGTTCCTGGCTTTCGCGGTGTTGTTCCCTGATATGACGGTGCTGCTGTTCTTCATCATTCCCATTAAAATCAAGTGGCTGGCCATCCTCGATGGGGCATTCTTCGCCATTGAGATCGTATCCGCCATTATATCCGGCAACGCAGTGGGGATCATCACCCCTGTGCTGGCGCTGCTGAACTTTGCCCTGTTCGCAACGCCCCATGTGCGCTATCTGCGGCAGAAGGCTCAGTATCGCCATTCTCCCGGTGCGGTGAACTACCGCCGCACGGTGCGCCAGGCCCAGCAGCAGCAAAAGACGGCGTCCTATCACCATAAGTGCGCTGTCTGCGGCCGCACAGACACGGACTATCCGGATCTGCAGTTCCGCTATTGCAGCAAGTGCGCCGGATATCACTGCTTCTGCCAGGACCATATTTTCTCCCACGTCCACTTTACGGAGGAGTGAACTTGACGGGGACATTGTTTTTCGGTAAAATAAGGTAAAACATGCAGTGAGGTATTGAGTGTATGGCAAACGGATTCATTGATAAAGCGCGCATCACCGTTCGGGCCGGCAACGGCGGCAACGGGGCTGTGGCATTCCATAGAGAGAAGTATATTGCAGCCGGTGGTCCTGACGGCGGCGATGGCGGCGACGGCGGCAGCATCATTGTCCAGGTGGATGATAACATGTCCACCTTGATGGACTTCCGCTATAAGCGCAAATATGTGGCTGAAAACGGCGTGGACGGCCAAGGTGGCCGCAAGAGCGGCAAGGATGGCCAGAGCCTGACCATACGTGTGCCCCGGGGGACACTAATTAGGGACGCGGAAACCGGCGAGATCATCAAGGATATGTCGGATAAGGAACCGTATGTCCTGTGTAAGGGCGGCCGGGGCGGCTGGGGCAACCAGCATTTTGCCACCCCTACCCGCCAGGTACCCCGCTTTGCCAAGGCGGGTCTCCCCGGGGAGAGCCACGATGTCATTCTGGAGCTGAAGCTCCTGGCGGATGTGGGCCTGGTGGGCTTTCCCAACGTGGGCAAGTCTACGCTTTTGAGCGTGGTGAGCAAGGCGCACCCCAAGATCGCCAACTATCATTTTACCACCCTCTATCCCAATCTGGGCGTTGTATATGTAGACGACGGTGTCAGCTTCGTCATGGCGGATATTCCCGGCATCATTGAGGGGGCCAGCGAGGGCGCCGGTCTGGGCCACGACTTCCTGCGGCATATTGACAGGTGCCGCCTGCTTGTGCACCTGGTGGACGTCTCCGGCAGCGAGGGCCGGGACCCGTTGGCGGACTTTGATGCCATCAACGAGGAGCTGAAGAATTATTCTCCGGAGCTGGCCCGGCGGCCCCAGATCGTGGTGGGCAACAAGACGGATCTTTTGCAGGATCCCCAGCAGCTGGAGGCGCTTCGCCGCCATGTGGAGGAGGCGGGCTACACCTTCCTGGAGATGTCCGCCGCCACCCACCAGGGAACGCGCCAGCTGGTGCAGACCATCGGGCGGATGCTTTCCCAGCTGCCGCCGGTGGTGGTATATGAGCCGGAGTATGTGCCCCGTCCGCCGGAGGTGGATACGTCCCAGCCCCTCAATATCCAGGTGGAGGACAACACCTGGCTGGTGGAAGGGCCGTGGCTGCAGCGGCTCATGGCCAACATCAACTTCTCCGACTATGAGAGCCGGATGTATTTTGACAGGATGCTCCGCCAGAGTGGGCTGTTTGACCGGCTGGAGCAGATGGGCATCCAGGATGGGGACATTGTTTCCATGTACGACCTGGAGTTTGAGTATCAGCGCTGAAAGCCGACGCAGGAGTTTCCGCAAAGAAACTCCTGCGTTTTTCATTCCGCCGGGAATTCGTCCCGGCTGGACATATGCATCACGGAAACCTCATAGGCTGTGCGCTGCTGCGTCTCGCCCTCGGATACTTTTAAGTACACCCGGCTCTGGACTCTGCCCTCAGCGCAGAAGCCGTCGCCGGTCTCCAGCTGCGCGGCCTGCCGGGCCAGGAGGCCCCAGCAGATCACCGGCAGGTAATCCGACCGGCCACAGCGCCGGTTCACCGCCAGCAGAAGGTCGCAGATCTCCCGGCCCAGTGGGGTGCTGCGCAGGATGGGCGGCTTGCAGATGGCGCCGCACAGCCGGATGCGGTTTGCGGGCTCTGCCCCGGGGGTGAGGGCCAACTCCCGGGCGAATACGGATAGGATCAGTCTCCGTCCCAGCCCGCTGCGGTTGTTGAAGGAGCGGAGCTGACCGGTGACGGTTACGGCAGTGCCCTCCGGCAGCTCCTGAGGCAGCAGACTCTGGCGCACCAATATGGGCAGCTCGTCGCATTGGCCGGACAGGCGCGGCACAGACAGTAAAAATCGGTAAAAGGATTCTCCGTGGTTGGTGTGTGATAGGGTCGGCGCTGTCAGCACCTGGCCGCTGAGCTCAACGCGATTATAGCAGTCCTCCATGGCATGACCATTCCTTTCGCTTTGGCGGTGGGTTTCCATGGGGCACTATATGAGATGTGGAACGGGAATATGCTCTTTTCAAACGGGGAAAAATGCGGTACAATGAGAAAAATGAAAGGAGAAACGTCATGCGGTATAAAGGAAAAGTATATCGTCCGCCCAGTGAAGCCTACAGCCTCATCGTGCAGGTGACCTACGGCTGCAGCCACAATCGCTGCGCTTTTTGCGATATGTATGATGACAAGCATTTTGCCATGCGTCCTATGGAGGAGATCCGGGAGGATTTTAAGCTGGCCCGGCGGGTCTACCGGCATGTGGACCGGGTATTTCTGGCCGACGGCGACGCCCTGATGCGCAGGACCGATGATCTGGTGGAGATTCTGGGATTGGTGTATGGGCTGTTTCCCGAGTGTCAGCGGGTGACCTGCTATGCGTCGCCCGCCAGCATCCAGATCAAAACCGAGGAAGAGCTGCGGCTTTTGCGGGAGAAGGGCCTGAAAATGGTCTATATGGGTCTTGAATCCGGGTGCGATGAGGTGCTCAAGCGCATGGATAAGGGCCATACGGCGGCGCAGATCGTTGCGGCGGGCCAGAAGGTCCGGCGAAGCGGGATTGTGCTCTCCGTGACGGCGATTTCCGGTCTGGGCAGCCGGGAGCTGTGGCGGGAACATGCCGTGCAGACGGCGGAGGCTTTCAGTGCCATGAATCCGGAGTATATCGGCCTTCTGACGCTGATGGTGGAGCCGGGCACACCTCTGGCGCAATGGGTGCGGGAGGGCAGCTTTCATGTGCTGAATGCCGTGGAGGTCATGCAGGAAATGGAACTGTTTTTGCAGCACATCGACAGCCCCGGCAGTGTATTCCGCATGAACCATGCCTCCAATTATCTCACCCTGAAGGGCACGCTGAACCAGGATAAGGAGCGGCTTTTGCAGCAGGTGCGCCAGGGCCTTGCCGGCCACGGCCTGAAGGATGAATTTATGAGAGCCCTGTAAGATATGCCCGCGGAAATACCGCAGGTATAGGGTCCGGACAAACACAAACACCGCAGGCATATGCCTGCGGTGTTTTCTGTATAATTTCTGTTTATTATGCAGCCGTACCTGTCCGGCGCTGACCGAAGTACAACACGCCGTAAGCCAGGCACAGCACCAGCACCAACGCGGCCAGAGCCACAGTGCCGATGGCGAATACCGTTCCCACTCCCTGGGGCAGGAAGAAGGCAATGACAGCCGTGGCGAAGCATACGGCAGTCAGCAGAACAATCAGGCTACGAATGGTCTTCATCTGTTTCATATTACATTCCTCCTGTACTGATTTTGTGATTTTAGTATAGCAGAAGGGGAAGAACTTTTCCTTACAACCTGACTACAATACGATACAAAAACGACTACAAAATAGTTACATTTGTAGGGTAAAAAAGATGAAAATGTAACCTGCGGCGGATTTGGTGAGTCAGGTCAGGTTTTGCGCTTGAAATGAGACGTACTTTTTGGTATAATTCAATTCTATATGAGAGTATGAAGATGGGGGAGTATTGACTTGCACTATCTGAGCAACTTGTGGGCGGCACTGGACTTCGGGTCGCTGCTTGATATGGTGCTGCGGCTGGCGGCGGTGCTGCTGTGTCTGACAGTGCACGAAACCTGCCACGGTCTGGCGGCCTACGCCCTGGGAGATCCCACGGCCCGCCGGGCCCACAGACTGAGCCTGAACCCGCTGCGGCACATTGACTGGTTCGGACTGCTGATGATGTTTGCGGCGGGCATTGGATGGGCCAAGCCGGTGCCGGTGAACCCCAATTACTTCAAAAAGCCCAAGCAGGGGATGGCCCTGACGGCTCTGGCCGGGCCGGTGAGTAATTTCCTGCTGGCGCTGCTGGTGCTGCTGGGCGCCAGGATATTTTGCGACGTGGCGGCCTATTCGGAGGCGAACCAAAGAATTTTGGATTTTCTGCTGATGGTGGCGGTGCTTTCCATCGGCCTGGGGCTTTTTAACCTGGTGCCCATTCCACCGCTGGACGGCTCCAAGGTGCTCTTTGCCGTGCTGCCGGATCGGGCCTATGACCGGCTGATGTGCTATGAGCGGTACGGCATGCTGGTGCTGTTTGCGTTGGTATTCTTCGACGTGGGCAGCAGTGCCCTTTCTCGGGCCATCGAGTGGGTATTTGATCTATTCTGCCGCATTGTCGGCTTATAAGGAGAACTGGTTTTGGACAATCCCATTTTCAAGCTGGAAAAAGTGGTGCAGACCAAGGCGGCGGAGACTCTGGAGGATTTTGAGGGGCCGCTGGATCTGATCCTGTTCCTGCTGAGCAAAAACAAAATCGAGATACAGGATATTCCTATTGCACTGATCCTGGATCAATACCTGGAATATCTGGAAAAGCGGCAGCAGATGGATCTGGAGGTGGCCA
This sequence comes from uncultured Eubacteriales bacterium, assembly GCA_900550615.1. Taxonomy (GTDB): domain Bacteria; phylum Bacillota; class Clostridia; order Oscillospirales; family Oscillospiraceae; genus Vescimonas. Next base: position 25,920 of record URSX01000010.1, on the reverse strand, counting down.
GCGAATTCGTGACTATGGCTTCCCATCTTATGTACATCAAAACACGGATGCTTCTGTCTATCGAGGACGAGGAGGCTCAGAGTGAGATGGATGCCCTGATCCAGTCCCTGCAGGAGCGGCAGCGGGGCGAGTGCTACCAGAAGATCCGCAAGCTCACGGAAAAGTTGGGCCCCATGAGCGAATTTGGCCGCAATATCTTCACGAAAAATCCGGAACCCGTGAAACGGGGAAAGGTGTTTGAATACGACCATGAGCCGGGTGAACTGGCCATTGCCATGCAGGAACTGCTGGATAGACGCGACGCCGCCCAGGAGCCGCAGCTGGCGGTTTTCGAGGACATCGTAAAGCGAGAGCCGTACTCGGTAGAGGAGAAAGCTACAGAGATCGTGCGGCGTGTAAGGCTGGCGGGCATTACACGGTTTCTGCTGCTGTTCAAGGGCAGCCGCAGCCGCAGTGAGCTGGTGGCTACGTTCATGGCAGTGCTGGAGCTGTGCAAAAAGCATGTGCTGCGACTGGCCGGAGGGCCGGAGGACTGCATGGTCTCCTGCGGCAAAGAGGCGGAGGACTAATCGGAGGGAATATGGAAATACTGGAAATGAAAGAGATAGAGGCAGCCCTGGAGGGCATTCTCTTTGCCTCCGGGGAGCCGGTGCACATTGACCGCATCTGCCTGGCACTGGATATGGACCGCCCCACGGCGGAGCTGGTGCTGCAGAAGCTGGGGGACTACTACAGCTTTGAGCGGCGGGGGATACGCCTGGTGCGGATGGCGGACTCCTGGCAGCTGTGCTCGGCGCCGGAATACGCCGACATCATCCGCAGAGCATTTGAGATACGCAAGCCGGCCAAGCTGTCTCAGCCGGCGCTGGAGGTGCTGACCATCATCGCCTATTACCAGCCCACCACCCGGGCCTACATCGACCAGATCCGGGGTGTGGACAGCTCATACACCGTGGGGCTGCTGCTGGAGCGGCACATGATCGAGGAGTGCGGCACCTTACAGGTGCCGGGACGGCCCAGGCTGTACCGCACCACCAAGGAATTTCTCCGGGCGTTCCACCTGAACACGCTGGAGGATCTGCCGGAGATGCCGGGACTGGAAAACGATGGGCAGCTGCGGCTGGAAAATGACGGATCCATCCGGGAAGAAAAGGACGAGTGAGAGGAGGCCATTGGGGTGACGGCGCTGTGGATATTGGGAATACTGCTCTTTATCCTGCTGACGGTGCTGGTCAGCCGCGTGGGGGCGGAGATGGCCTTCGGTGAGGAGGCCAGAGTGACGCTCCGCCTGGGGCTGATCCGGGTGCAGGTGCTGCCCCGGAAGACCAAGGAGAAAAGAGCGGCTCCCAAGAAAAAAGCGCCTGAAAAGGCAAAGGGGAAAAAAAAGCCAAAAAAAGAGGCCCCGAAAATCACCGCTTCCGCTGTGCTGGAGGGATTTCCGCAGCTGTGGAAAATCCTGAAAAAGGGCCTGCGGATGACCCGCAGGCGGATCCGTATCTCGCCCATGAAGCTATGGGCGGTCATAGGCGGGGAGGATCCGGCGGACACGGCGATCCTGTACGGAAGGCTCAGCGCGGCCATGTACGCGGTGGTACCGGTATTGCAGGAGCTGCTGCGTATGCCTGACCCCCAGATCCACTTAGAGCCGGATCTGCAGGGGGGCGAGTCAAGGGCCGAAGGAGAGGTCGGAGCGTCGTTTCTGATCTGGGATCTGGTGGTCATGGGCTTTGCTTGCGGCATCCCGCTTATCAAATGGTTCCTGCATCTGCGCAGACAGCCGCCCCAGGCGGCAGACGATACAAACAGCCTCACAGGAAAGGATGAACAAAATGGAAAACAAGCAGAAGACCAATCTCAGCGAAATGATGGAGACCTCTATGAGCAAGGTAAGGGAGATGGTCAGCAGTGATACCGTCATCGGCCAGCCCATTACCACCCCTGACGGCGTGACATTGGTGCCGGTGTCCCGGCTGAGCTTTGGATTCAGCTGCGGCGGGACCGATTTTGGGAAGCAGGCGGACGGGAAAAACTTCGCCGGAGGCACCGCCGCCGGGGTAAAGGTGGATCCGGTGGCATTTCTGGTGGTGAAGGACGGCGTGACGCGAGTGATGCCGGTGGCGATCCCTGCCATGGGCACCGCTGACCGCATCATCGAGATGGTGCCCCAGGTCATGGATCGGGTGGAGAGCTTCATCGATAAAAAGAAGGAAACTACCGATTTCTGAGCGCGTATACTGACACCATCAACAGGCAAAGGGTGATGGTGCGTGAAAATGATGAGGATCGCCGCCGCTGCGCTGGCGGCGGCCCTGCTGCTGGGGCAGAGGGCGTGGGCGGCGGTGGATATCTCCGCCACGGCCGCGGTGCTGATGGACTGCGGGACGGGGCAGATCCTCTACGAGAAGAATGCTGACAAGCGGATGCTCATTGCCAGCACCACAAAGATTCTGACGGCTCTGGTGGTGCTGGAAAACTGCGGAATGCAGCAGGAGGTCACGGTGCGGCCGCAGCATATGGCAGAGGGCTCCTCCATGTATCTGAAGCCCGGGGAAAGGGTGACGGTGGAAAGCCTGCTGTACGGGCTGATGCTCTGCTCCGGCAATGACGCCGCTCTGGCGCTGGCAGATGCCTGCGGAGGAGAGACGAAATGCGTTGATTTGATGAACCGGCTGGCCGGGAGGATAGGCATGGACAGCAGCCACTTTGAAAATCCCAACGGACTGGACGGGGAAGCGCATTACTCCACCGCCCGGGATATGGCAAAGCTGGCGGCCTATACCGTAAGGCAGCCCGCATTTATGCGGATATGCTCCACCGTGACCGCCCAAACAGGAGGGCGCAGCATGAAAAACCACAACCGGCTGCTGCGGGAGCTGGATGGCTGCGTGGGGATGAAGACGGGATTTACAAAAGCGGCCGGGCGGACACTGGTGACCTGCGTGGAGCGGGAGGGACGGATGCTGGCGGCGGTGACGCTGCAGGACGGCAACGACTGGGCCGACCATGCGGCGCTGTATGAATACGGATTTGACCGGGATGGGGCGGCGGAAACGGCCTTCTTACCGGGAAATAAAAGAAATATGTAGGAAAAAGGCAGGTGGCGTGGGTGCGGCAGCGGGTACAGAAGATCATTGCCCAGGCGGGACTGTGCTCCCGGCGCACGGCAGAGGAATGGATGCTTGCGGGGCGGGTCACGGTGAACGGACGGCCCGCAAGGCCCGGCGAACAGGCGGACCCGGACACGGACTGCATCCTGGTGGACGGCAGGCCCCTGGGCGAGGGGGAGGAGAAGGTGTATCTGATGCTCCACAAGCCCCGGGGCTATGTGACGACGCTATCCGATGAGATGGGCCGGAGGACCGCTGCGGAGCTGGTGGAAGGCTGCGGGGCAAGGGTGTTTCCCGTGGGACGGCTGGACATGGATTCGGAGGGCCTGCTGCTGTTTACCAACGACGGAGAGCTGATGCAGCGGCTTATTCACCCGCGCTATGAAGTGGACAAGCTGTACAGAGTTACCGTGCGGGGCGACTGGGAAAAAGGCGTTCAGGAGCTGCGCAGGATGCGGACGCTGGAGGGAGAGCCCATTGCTCCGGCCCAGGTGGAGCTGGATTCCGCTCAGGGCTCCGGCGCTGTGCTGCGCATGACCATCCATCAGGGAAAGAAACGGCAGATCCGCAGGATGTGCCGGCAGGCCGGACTGGCCGTTACGCGGCTGGAGCGGATCGCAGAACACGGAGTTTGTTTAGGAAATCTGCCGTGTGGCAAGTGGAGAGCCTTAACAGATGAAGAGGTAAGAATGCTGAAGGGAAACGGTGAGAAATGACCCATAATGTACTCTATTTGATCCGAAACGGCATGGACGGATTTTCCAAGGGGCAGAAGCGGATCGCAAATTACATACTCTCCAACTATGACAAGGCGGCCTTTATGACTGCCTGCCGGTTGGGACAGATCGCCCAGGTCAGCGAGTCGACGGTGGTGCGGTTTGCCTCGCAGCTGGGGTATGACGGGTACCCCGCCATGCAGAAGGCTCTGCAGGAGCTGATCCGGGGCAAGCTGACCAGCATTCAGCGCATCCAGGCATCCGGCAATCAGATCGACAGCGACGACATCGCCGGAAGCGTCATGCAGCGTGATATGGAGACCATCCGGGGCACCATTGAGCGCATGGATCGGACGGAGTTTGACCTGGCGGTGGAAAAATTGGTGGGTGCAAAGCACATTTACCTGCTGGGGGTGCGGTCGTCCTCGTTTTTGGCCGGATATCTGAACTTTTATTTCCGGCTGATCTTCAAGAATGTGACGCTGGTAAAGACGGCGGCGGCCGGGGAGATATTTGACCAGATGCTGCGCATCGGACCGGGAGATGTGCTGGTGGGCATCTGTTTTCCCAGGTACTCTCAAAATGCGGTGAATGCCGTGCGTTTTGCCCGGGATCAGGGGGCGGATGTGGTGGCCGTGACGGACAGCAAGATGTCGCCCCTATACAAGATGTCCAGCGCGTCGCTGCTGGTAAGCAGCGACATGATCTCCTTCGTGGACTCCATGGCCGCCCCGGTAAGTCTGCTGAATGCGCTGATTCTGGCGGTGGGTCGGCAGAAGAGCTCGGAGACATCGGAGACATTTTCGGAGCTGGAGCGAGTGTGGTCCCGGTATGGGGTTTTCGGGTATGTGGAAGATGAATAAGGAGATCGTGGTCATCGGCGGCGGGGCCGCCGGTATGATGGCAGCTATTGCGGCGGCGGAGCAGGGAGCGACTGTGCGCCTGCTGGAGCCCAATGAGCGGCTGGGAAAAAAATTGAATATCACCGGAAAAGGCCGGTGCAACGTGACCAATAACTGTACGCCGGAGGAGCTGATGGCCCATATTACCCGTAATGGTAAATTCCTTTACAGTGCTCTCAATCGCTTTACAAGCGCAGATGCGATGGCGTTTTTTGAGGGGATCGGCGTGCCGCTGAAAACAGAGCGGGGGAACCGGGTGTTTCCCGTGTCGGACTGCGCGTTTGACGTATCCGGGGCGCTGCGGCGGCGGATGGAAAAATTGGGCGTGCGGTGGGAGCATGACCGGGCGGTATCCGTCCGGTGCCGGGAGGGAGCTGTTTGCTCTGTTTCGGGGGAAAAGGCGGACTACCCGGCCCGGGCGGTGATTCTGGCTACGGGGGGCGTGTCCTATCCGGGGACAGGCTCCACCGGAGACGGCTACCGCATGGCCCGGGAGCTGGGACACACCATTGTGGAGCCCCACGGCTCCCTGGTGCCGCTGGTGAGCGATGATCCCTGCTGCGGACGGATGCAGGGGCTGGCGCTGAAAAATGTGCAGCTTTCCGCCCGGAATGAGAAGGGGAAAACCGTATTCAGCGAGTTCGGAGAAATGCTGTATACCCATTTTGGTGTATCGGGGCCACTGGTGCTATCTGCCAGTGCACATCTGCGGGAATGGGACGAGCACCGGTATATACTGTCTGTGGACCTGAAGCCCGCGCTTACAGAGGAGAAGCTGGAGGAGCGGCTGCTGCGGGAGCTGCGGGAGCAGAGCAACCGGAACATGGAAAATGTGCTGGCATCGCTGCTGCCCCACAGTATGATCCCGGTGATGTGTGAGCGGCTGGGGATAGGACCGGAGCTGAAGGCCAATTCCCTGAAAAAAGAGCAGCGCAGGGCGCTGGAGCATGAGCTGAAGCATTTTGATATTTCCGTGACAGGGCCGAGGCCGGTGGCGGAGGCCATCGTGACCTCCGGCGGGGTCAAGGTGGGAGAAGTGAATCCCAACAGCATGGAATCCAAAAAGGTAAGAGGACTTTTCTTTGCGGGAGAGATTCTGGATGTGGATGCATACACGGGCGGGTTCAACCTGCAGATTGCCTGGTCTACCGGCCGGGCAGCAGGCTTGGCTGCCGCAGAAAAAGAAGGAGAAGAAGAGATATGAGCGTATATGCCGTGGCCGTGGATGGCCCGTCCGGAGCAGGTAAAAGTACACTGAGCAAGGCTGTGGCCCAGGAGCTGGGCATTGTATATGTGGACACAGGGGCCATTTACCGGACCATCGGATACTACATTTTCAAGCACCGGATTGACCCCAGGGATGCCCAGGCTGTCACCGCCGCCCTGCCTCAGATCCATGTGGACATGCGATACAGCGGAGACGGGCTGCAGCATATGTTTCTGGGCGGCGAGGACGTGACGGAGCAGATCCGTCTGCCGGAGATCTCCATGTACGCCTCGGCGGTATCCGCCATTGCGGCGGTACGGGAGCATCTGCTGGACATGCAGCGGGATATGGCCCGGCGCAGCAGCGTCATTATGGATGGCCGGGATATCGGCACCGTGGTGCTGCCTGACGCCCAGGTGAAGATATTCCTCAGCGCCGATGTGGAGGTGAGGGCACGCCGCCGGACTCTGGAGCTGGAGCAGCGGGGTACTCCCAAGCCCTATGAGCAGGTGCTGGAGGAAATGAAGGAGCGGGACTGGGCGGACAGCCACCGGGCGGCGGCGCCGCTGCAGGCGGCCGCGGACGCGGTGGTGGTGGACACCACGGAAATGGACTTTCAGCAGAGCAAAGAGGCCATTTTACAGGTCGTCAGGAGGCGGATCGGACAATGAGCAGCAAGTATTTCTCCACCGTATACGATATTGTGAAGCCCATAGCAACCTTCCTGCATCCTATCCGGGTGGAGGGGCTGGAGAATGTGCCCAAGGAAGAGCCGGTGCTGCTTTGCCCCAACCACAGCAGCAACTGGGATCCAATTCTGCTCATTTGCGCCCTGGGCCGGGAGGCAAATTTGCAGATCATGGGGAAAAATCAGCTGTTTAAAATCCCCATTCTGCGCACGTTTTTGCGCAAAATGGGCGTGTTTCCCGTGGATCGGGGACACTCCGACATCGGCGCTGTGAAACGGTCTATCCAGGCGCTGAAGGACGGATTTATGCTGATGGTATTCCCTGAGGGGACCCGGGTGCGCAAAAAGAACAGGGGCGTGCGGCCCAAGGGCGGCGTGGCCATGATGGCAATCCGCGCCGGAGCGAAGTTGATGCCCATTTATATCGGAACGAAGAAGCGGCTGTTTGCCAAGGTGCCGATCATTTTCGGCAAGCCCTTTACACCGGAATATACCGGCAGAAAAGGCACGGCGGAGGAATACCAGGCCAATGCCGACGAGGTGGTGCGGCAGGCCTATGAGCTGGGGGGAGAAGCATGGATGTGATGCTGGCCCGAAGCGCCGGATTCTGCTACGGCGTGAAGCGGGCGGTGGACATGGCCCGGGAGACGGCCCGGCAGGGAAGAAACTGCGTGATGCTGGGCAGCATCATCCACAACGCCAACGTGGTGGCGGAGCTGGAGGCGCTGGGAATGCGCAAGGCGGAATCCTGGCAGGAGGTCCTGCCCGGCGAAACGGTGGTCATCCGCTCCCACGGGGAGAAAAAAGAGGTTTTTGAAAAGCTGGAGGAGCTTGGCGCCCGCTGCGTCAACGCTACCTGCCCCAATGTGCTGCGCATCCAGCAGCTGGTGGCCCAGGCCCAGGAGGAGGGAAGAACGCCTCTTATCATCGGCGAGCCCCACCATCCGGAGGTCATGGGGGTGGCCAGCTGGTCGGAGCGGTCTGTGGTTTTGCCCGGTCCGGAGGAGCTGGAAAACTGGCTGGCGGAGGACCCCAAACGGCGGGATCTGCCCATGACGGCAGCGGCGCAGACCACCTGCGTACAGGCAATTTGGGAAAGTTCCAAAGAAATTTTAAAAAAACAGTGTACAAATGTAAAAATCTTTGATACAATATGTAATGCTACGCATAGGCGTCAAGCGGAGGCGGCCGAATTGGCGGCCAAAGTGGACGTTATGGTCGTTGTTGGAGACCGAAAAAGTGCCAATACCAAGCATTTAGCGGAGATTTGCAGGGAGAAATGCGGACGGGTCGTTCAGATCGAGCGGGCCGGTGAGCTCTCGTCAGACCTTTTTGAAGGATGTCTTGTGGCAGGTCTAACGGCCGGCGCGTCTACGCCAGCGGGCATCATTAAGGAGGTATATACAACGATGAGCGAAGAAATCAAGAACATGGAATCCACCGAGGAGAGCTTCGAGGAACTGCTGGAGAAATCTTTTAAAACTTTAAATACAGGAGAGAAGGTAACCGGTATCGTGACGGCCGTGGGCCCCACTGAGGTCCAGGTGGATCTGGGCTGCAAGCAGGCGGGCTACATCGCGGCTGATGAGCTGAGCGCTGACCCCAATGTCAAGCCCGAGGACGTGGTGAAGGTGGGCGATGAGATCGAGACCTATATCATCCGCGTCAACGATGTGGAAGGCTATGCCATGCTTTCCAAGAAGCGTCTGGACGCTGTGAAGGTTTGGGAAGATATTGAGAACGCCCGGGAGAATAAGGAGACGCTGGAAGGCAAGGTCACCGAGGAGAACAAGGGCGGCATCGTCGTCAACGTCAAGGGCGTGCGCGTGTTCGTGCCCGCTTCCCAGAGCGGCCAGCCCCGTGGCGCCGATCTCAGCGAGATGATCGGCCAGACCGTGTCCCTGCGCATTACCGAGGTCAACCGTGCCCGCCGCCGCGTGGTGGGTTCTATCCGCGCCGTACAGTATGAGGCCCGCCAGGCTGCCCAGGCTGCCGTGTGGGAGAGCATCGAGGTGGGTAAGCACTACACCGGCACCGTTAAGTCCATGACCAGCTACGGCGTGTTTGTGGACATTGGCGGCGTGGACGGTATGGTACATATCTCCGAGCTGTCCTGGTCCCGCATCAAGAACCCCGCCGAGGTGGTTTCCGTGGGTGACACGCTGGATGTGTATGTCATCTCCTTCGATCCCGAGAAGCACAAGATCTCTCTGGGCGTGAAGGATCGCTCCTGCAACCCCTGGGATAAGTTCATGGAGACCTATCATGTGGGCGATGTGGCCAATGTGCGCATCGTGAAGCTGATGACCTTCGGCGCTTTCGCTGAGGTCGTTCCCGGCGTGGATGGTCTGATCCACATCTCCCAGATCGCGGATCGCCGCATCGAGAAGCCCGGTGATGTTCTGTCCGAGGGCCAGATGGTGGACGCCAAGATCACTGCTATCGACGAGGAGAAGCAGAAGATCTCCCTGTCTATCCGCGCTCTGCTGGGCAGCCACGAGGACGAGGCCGCCGAGGATGAGACCGAGGAATAATTTCATGTGAATGATCCGACCCGGCACCCGTACAGGGTGCCGGGCTTTTTTTACGCACTTCCCTGTGTCACGGCAGGAAAACGGCACATAAAATGTGGCATGAGGAGGAATGGCAGCATGGAATATGTGATTATTATTGCCCGCTCCGTGACACAGGCCCAGCGCATGATGCGGACGCTGGAAAACTGCGGAATATGGGCTAAAATATTCCGGGCCCCGGTGGGCCTGACAGAATTCGGATGCAGCTATGCGGTGAAGATCCGGAGAGAGCGGCTGTATACGGCGATGGAATGCCTGGGCAAAAGTGGCCTGCAGCCCCTTTCTGTCCACGAAAAAACAGAGGACGGCTACCGGGAGGTGCGGATATGATCTATCTGGACAGCGGTGCCACCACCCTGGAAAAGCCCCCGGCTGTGGCGCGGGCCATGGCGCGGGCGGCGGGGGAAATGTCATCGCCGGGACGGGGGAATTATCCGGCATCGCAGCGGGCCGCGCAGACCGCTTACGCTTGCAGGGAGGCCGCGGCAGACCTGTTTGATGTGCCGGAGCCGGAGCGGGTGGTATTTACCTTCAACGCCACCCACGGCCTGAACATCGCCATCCGGACTCTGGTGCGGCCGGGCGGACGGGTGGCCATCAGCGGATATGAGCATAACGCAGTGACGCGGGGGCTCCACAGCATCCGGAATGTAGAGATCCTGGTGGCGGACGCGCCGCCGTTCAAGCCGGATAAGATTATGGCGGGCTTTCATATGGCGCTGCAGCGGGGCGTGGATGCGGTGATCTGCAACCACGTTTCCAATGTGTTCGGGTGCGTGCAGCCGGTGGAGGCGCTGGCAGAGTTATGCAGAAAATACGACGTGCCGCTGATCGTGGATGCGTCCCAGTCGGCGGGGATACGGCCGGTCTCCCTAGCGGAATGGGACGCGGCCTTTATAGCGATGCCGGGGCACAAGGGACTCTATGGCCCTCAGGGGACCGGGCTGCTGCTGTGCGGGCGCAGCGCACAGCCGCTGCTGTTCGGCGGAACGGGGAGCGCGTCCCGGATACAGACCATGCCGGAGGTGCTGCCGGATCGGCTGGAGGCGGGAACGCACAACATGCCAGGTATTGCGGGGCTGCTGGAAGGACTGCGATTTGTGAGGCAAACGGGGATAGAGCGGATCGCGCTGCGGGAAAAACGGCTGACACAGCGGGCGGCGGAGGGCCTGAAACGCCTGCCGGGCGTGGAGGTTTTCGCGGCGGAAAATGAGTGGGAGCAGACGGGGGTTCTGTCCTTCCGGGCGGAGGGCAGGGACTGCGAGCAGATCGGGGAGGCGCTGGCCCGGCGGCAGATCGCCGTGCGCGCAGGACTGCACTGCGCACCGCTGGCACACCGGTCGGCAGGTACGCTGAAAACCGGGACGGTGCGCATCAGCCCGTCGTTTTTCAGCACGGAGATGCAGGTCGATGTGTTTCTGCGGGAAATGCGGGGGATCCTCCGGGAAAACGGAAAGAATTCTCTATAGTTCCTGTTGCTTTTTTTCAGGATTTTATATATAATAAGTATTATCTATGGCATAAACCTGTACGGGAAAGGAGCAGACTGTGGATTCTATCATTTCAGTGCTGCAAAGCGTTTGGCGATACCTGCTGCTGATCCGGATCACGGACGTGCTGGATGTGGCCATTATGTCGTTTGCCATCTACAAGGTGTTGAGCCTGGTGCGCAGTACCCGCGCGGAGAACATCCTCAAGGGTGTGGTATTTTTCATTCTGGCGCTGTGGCTGTCCTCGCTGATGAATCTGCGGGGGATCAACTATATACTGAGCTATGTGGTGGAATGGGGCGTGCTGGCCCTGTTTATCCTGTTTCAGCCGGAGCTGCGGCACGGGCTTGAACAGCTTGGCAGTAAGAATATCCGGCTGCTGCGAATCATTTCGCCGGAACAGCAGTCTACGGAGCTGGAAAAGGCCATCGATCAGACTGTTGTCGCCTGTACGGAGATGTCTAAGTCCCGCACGGGCGTACTGATCGTGTTTGAACGGAGGATCCTGCTCAATGATATGCTCCGCAGCGGGACTATGCTGGACGCTGCGGTCAGCAGCGAGCTGCTGAAGAATATTTTCTTCGTCAAGGCACCGATGCACGATGGCGCGGTGATCATCCGCAACGGGCGGATCCAGGGTGCGGGGTGCATGCTGCCGCTGTCCAAGAACGTGAATCTCAGCCGCGACCTGGGGATGCGCCACCGGGCGGGCATCGGCATGAGCGAAAATTCCGATGCGGTGGTGGTCATCGTTTCGGAGGAAACGGGCTCTATCTCTGTGGCTATCGGCGGGATGCTCAAGCGGCATCTGATGCCGGAGACGTTGGAAAAGCTGCTGAAAAATGAGCTGATGCCTGCGGCGGAGCCTGAGGAAGAAAAGACCCGGAAGGACGCATGGCTGGATCGGCTGCGCCAGAAGAGGGGGGTAGGCGACGATGAATAAAAAGCGCAAAGCGGTACGCATCGCGGCCTCCATCGCGGCGGCTATTGCCATATGGCTCTATGTGGACACAGTACGTATGCCCAGTGTGCCGATGACGGTGAAGAATATCCCGGTGGAATTCTCCGGCGAGAACACGACCCTGGCCGACCGGGGGCTGATGCTGCTGTCCGGCTACGACACGACCATCGATCTCACGCTGAAGGGGCCGCGCCGGCAGCTCTACAAGATCAATAAGGACGATATCCGCATTGTGGCGGACACCGCCTCGGTTACAGAAGTGGGCACCCAGAGCCTGAGCTATCAGGTCATATATCCGGACGATGTTGCCAGAAACTCCATTTCCGTTGACTGGGCCAGCTCATACAGAGTGACGGTATCCGTGGGTGAGCTGTACTCAAAGGAGGTGCCGGTGCGCTGCGAGGTGACCGGAACACCGAAGAAGGATTACTACGCGGAGGATCCCGTGCTGGATATGGACTCCATTTTGCTGCGGGGACAGCGGGACGACCTGGTGAACGTCAGCTATGCAAAGCTGACGGTGGACATCGGCGGCCGGGACGAGACGTATCACAATGCCGTTGGGTTCACGCTGTACGATTACAACGACATCGCCGTGGAAAACAGCGCCATCCGTCCGGCCTCGAAGCTGGTGCAGGTCAGGGTGCCGGTGAAGACCACCAAGGAGGTGCCGCTGACCATCGTTGTGAAGGAATCGGCAGGCTCTACCCTGGAGGAGACAAGCTACACCATATCCCCGAAAACCGTTACCATAGCGGGAGAGAAGGACGTGCTCAGTCCGATCACAGAGATCGCTCTGGATACGATCTATTTGCAGGATATTACAGAGTCCAAGAGTCTGTATTACGAGGTCATCGCTCCGGAGCATACGGAGCTTGTGGGCGGAGCGCAGAACGCCACGGTGGCATTTACCGTGTCCGGTGTGAAGGAAAAGACGGTTACGGTGAGTAAGTTCCTTGTGGAGCGGGTGAAGGAGAACTTTACCGGCCAGTGCACAACGGAGAGCATTCAGGTGACGCTGCGCGGACTGGCCGCCGAGATCGACGCTGTGACAGGCGACAAGGTGGTGGCGGTGATCGATTTCAGCAGCCTGAGCAGCGAGGGAGAATATACGCTGCCGGTGACCATTGTGGCCGATGGGTATGACAACATCAGCGCCAAGGGCACCTATCAGGTGAAGGTGAGACTGGATCCCGCAGAGAACAACAATGGCGAAAGGAACAATACATGACGCAGATCGCAACAGTTGAAAAAAATCTTGAACCGGGCTTCGTGGAGATCTCGGTACCCCGGAAATCCGCCTGCGGACATGACTGTGAGGAGTGTGCGGGATGTGGGATGACCGGAGCGGCCATCCACGCCCGGGCCAGTGATCCCGTTGGCGTGAAGCCCGGAGACAAGGTCGTGGTGCAGAGCGAGACCAAAAAGCTGCTGGGCGTTGTGGCGCTGGTATATCTTCTGCCGGTGCTGGCTTTCCTGCTGGGATATTTCCTGTCGGAGGGCCTGGCCGAGAGCACACGCTATATCATTGCCATCGCCGCCGCCATCGCTGCGTTCATCCCCAGCATATTCTATGACCGGTATGCCAAGCGGCACGAGGTGCTGACGTATACGGTCGTGCGTCTGTTCTGATGTTTGGATATGTACACATCTCACCGGATAAGCTAAGTGAGGAGGAGAAGGAGCGGTATCAGGCCTGCTACTGTGGCCTGTGTCACACCCTCGGCCGACGCTATGGCACGTTTGCCCGGATGATTCTCAACTACGATCTGGTTTTTCTGGCGGTGCTACTGTCTGGCGGAAGCGCTCCGGAGTGCCGCCCGCAGAGGTGCACGCTGCATCCCATCCACCCGCGCTGCTCCTGCGAAGGCTCGCAGGCGCTGGAGATGGCGGCAGATGTGAGCGTACTGCTGACATGGTGGCAGCTGCGGGACGGTGTGGCCGACCACAGCTTTTGGAGCGGGCTGAAATATCGGTTTTTGGCCCTGTTTCTTCGGAGAGCGTATAAAAAAGCCGCCGGAAATCAGCCGGACATGGACAGGCAGATCCGGAAAAGACTGGACGAGCTGTCCAGGCTGGAACGGGATGGGTGCCAAGTGCCGGATGAGGCGGCCGACACCTTTGCACTGCTGCTACGGGATGTGGCATCCCTGCAGCCCAGCGGCGTGAAGCGGAGGGTGCTGGAGGAGATGCTGTACCACCTGGGCAGATGGATCTATCTGGTGGATGCACTGGACGACATGAAGAAGGACAGCCGCAACGGCAGCTACAACCCGCTTTTGCTCCAATACAGCGCGGAAGACGGCGTATTACAGCCGGAGGACCGGGAAAGGGTGGCATCTACGTTGGACGCCTCCATCCGGACCATGGCCGCGGCCTTTGAGCTGGCTGATTTTGGCTGCTGGAGCGGAATTATCGAGAGTGTGGTTTATGAGGGCCTGTACGCGGTGGGCAACGCCGTGCTGAACGGGACTTTTCACAAAAACAACAAATACAGAGAACGCCAAATGAAAGGCAGGACCCAATAATGCGTGATCCCTACCAGGTGCTGGGCGTGCCCAGCACCGCGACAGATGAAGAAGTAAAGAAAGCTTACCGGAATCTGGCCAGAAAGTATCACCCGGACAACTACCACGATTCACCTCTGGCTGATGTGGCCCAGGAGAAGATGAAGGAGATTAATGAGGCCTACGAGGAAGTGCAGACCATGCGCAAAAAAGGCACAGGCGGTGGCACCTACGGGGGCAATCCCTATGGCAACCCGTATGGGCAGAGCGGCTATGGGCAGAATCCGTACGGTGGGAACCCATTTTCTGGTTACGGCGGAGCCTACGGAGGAGATCCGGCCTTTGTGCGGGTGCGCATGAGCATCACCCAGGGGAACCTGAATCTGGCGGAGGAGCTGCTCAATGCGATGAGCGACCATAACGCTGAATGGAACTTCTTGAAGGGGGTCCTCTGCTACCGCAGAGGCTGGATGGATGAGGCAAAGCGGTACTACGAAACGGCGGTGCAGATGAACCCGAACAACCCGGAATACCGCAGAGCGTTGGATATTATGGAGGGCCGGGGCAGCACCTACCGCCCTCAGGGCTACGGAAACAGGACCACCGGCACCTTTGGCGGAGACAACTGCACGAGGATATGCGGCGCACTGATTTGCCTGAACTGTCTGGGCGGCGCCGGTGTCCGGTTTTTCTACTGCTGCTGAGAAGATAGAGGAGGAATAGACATGGTCAAAAGCATGACCGGCTACGGCCGCGCCCGTCAGGAGCGCAACGGCCGTAATATTACTGTGGAGGTGCGATCCGTCAACAACCGGTATCTGGACTGCACCGTGAAAATGCCGAGAGCGTATATCTTTGCTGAGGACGCCATGAAGGCGCTGGTGCAGAAGTCAATTTCCCGGGGAAAGGTGGATGTGTTCGTCACGGTAGACGCTGTGACTGCCGACCAGACGGTGGTGCAGGTCAATGAGCCCTTGGCCCGGAGCTACTACGAAGCGCTGAGCCGGCTGCAGGAGATGTTCGTGCTGAGCAACGACATTTCGCCGGTGGCGATGGCGAGGTTTCCCGATGTGCTGACGGTGACCAAGGCGGAGGAGGATCTGGAGATGATCTCCGCCGACATCTGTGCCGTGCTGGAGCAGGCGCTGGAGGCCCACCGGCAGATGCGCTCCGTGGAGGGCGAAAAGCTCTGTCAGGATATTGCGGGCCGGGCCGGGACCATCGAGCAGATCGTGGGAAAGGTGGAGGAGCGCTCCCCCCAGACCGTGGCCGAATACAGGGCAAGGCTGGAGGGTAAGATGCGGGAGGTGCTGCAGTCCGCTACCATCGACGAGAGCAGGATTTTGACGGAGGCGGCTATTTTTGCCGACAAGATCGCCGTGGATGAGGAGACAGTGCGGCTGCGCAGCCATCTGTCCCAACTGAGAACGATGATGGCGGGTGACGAGCCTGTGGGGCGGAAGCTGGATTTCCTCATACAGGAGGTGAATCGGGAGTGCAACACCATCGGCTCCAAGTGCAACGACCTGACCATCGCCCGGGATGTGGTGGACATGAAGGCCGAGGTGGAGAAGATCCGCGAGCAGGTGCAGAACATAGAGTGAGGGACGATAAATGGATCTGATCAACATTGGATTCGGCAATCTGATCTCGGCTCAGAGACTCATTGCCATTGTCAGCCCCGACTCGGCGCCGGTGAAGAGGCTGATTCAGGAATCCAGGGACAGCGGGATGCTGATCGACGCTACCTACGGGCGGAAAACCGCGGCCGTGCTCATTATGGACAGCGACCATGTGGTGCTCTCTGCCCTGTCAACGGAGAAAATGGCCCCGCGCTTGGGGATGAAGGTAGAAGACTTTACACAGGAGGAATCACTTTGACAAAAGGGAAAACATTTATCATATCCGGGCCGTCCGGCGTGGGAAAGAGCACGGTGCTGAAGGAACTGTTGAAGGAGTATCCGGATCTGTATTTTTCGGTTTCCGCTACGACCCGAGGCCCCCGGGAGGGGGAGAAGGACGGCGTGCATTACCACTTTATTGCGCCGGAAAACTTCCATAAAATGATCGAAGAGGACGCATTTTTGGAGTATGCGGAATATGTGGGCAACTTCTACGGAACGCCCAAGCAATTCGTGGACGCTGCTATGGAGGAGGGCCGTGACGTGATCCTGGACATTGAGATCCAGGGCGCGCAGCAGGTGTGCGCCAAACGGCCGGAGACGGTGCGGATCTTTATTGCGCCGCCCTCCTGGGCAGAGCTGGAACGCCGCCTGACCGCCCGGGGAACGGACGACATGGACAAGGTGCAAAAGCGGCTGCTGCGCGCCAAGGTGGAGCTGAAAATGGCGGACCGGTATGACTATTTCGTGGTGAACGACACGGTGGAAAACGCCGTGTTCCAGCTTAGAAGCATCCTGTGCGCCGAGCACTGCAAGTCTGCGGAGCGCATTGAGAGGCTCCTGATCGATTGATGTTGTTTTAAATTTTCGCCGTAAGGCAGATAGGAAGTAGATTATTATGATGCTGTATCCCGCAATGACGAAACTCACTGAGTACATTCCCAACCGCTATATGATGGTCAACGTGGTGGCCCGCCGGGCTCGCCAGATCGCCCAGGAGGCGGAGGCAAACGGCGAGATCCTGGAGGAAAAGCCTGTGACCCTGGCCATCAATGAAGTGGCGGAGGGCCTTTTCGACGCATCGACCATCGACACCGGCATCGACACGGACAACGCGTGATCGGGAGGTAAGAGAGCTATGGCGCAGATCGCCAAAATCGCAATAGAGGCGGCTACCTACGCCATAGACAAGCCCTATGATTACCTGGCCCCGGAGGGGATGAATGTCTGCGCCGGGATGCGGGTCACAGTACCCTTCGGCAGGGGAAACCGCCGCTCGGAGGGAATGGTGCTGGCTGTGGAGACCGGGCGGCCGGATCGGCAGCTGAAGGCCATCGAATCTGTGCTGGACGAGACGCCGCAGCTATCCGGGGAACAAATTCGCCTGGCGTTGTGGATGTGCCAGCGGTATTTCTGCACATTCTATGACGCGCTCCACGCGATCCTGCCCATTGGACTGTGGTACCAACACAGGGAGATATGGACACTGTGCGGGAATGTGTGCGGCGAGACCCTGACGGATAAAGAGCTTCAGCTGGCGGAGCGGCTCCGACAGGGGGAACAGAGCTTTTCTGACTTACAGGCGGCACAGCCCCAGGCCCGGGTCATCCTGCAAAAGCTGCAGGAGATGGGACTTGCATCCTGCCGCCGGGAATCCAGCCGGCGCACAGCCGACAAGACCGACAAGTTGATCTCACTGGCCATCGGGCCGGAGGAGGCGGAGGCGCTGCTCCGGGAGAAACGGAACCGGGCTCCGCGCCAGGCGGATGCGCTGGCATTTTTGCTGAAAAATGGGGAGACCTCCCTGCATGAGCTGCTGTATTTCACAGGCATCAGCCGAGGAGCGGTGACAAAAATGGTGCATGCGGAGATCCTGTCCCAGAGGGAGCAGGAGGTATTCCGGGTGCAGCTTCGCCCGGCTGACAGCAAGGCACCGGAGATCCGCCTGAACGAGGAGCAGCAGACAGCGTATGACCAGATCCTGCAGCGGATCCACGGGGGAAAACCGGGGGTCACGCTGCTGCAGGGCGTCACAGGCAGCGGAAAGACGGAAATCTATATTTCCCTGGCGCAGCGGCTGCTGCAGGAGGGGAAAACGGCCATGATCCTTGTGCCGGAGATCGCCCTGACGCCGCAGATGATGCAGAGATTTTCCGCCTATTTCGGGGAGGATGTGGCCCTGCTGCACAGCGGACTGGGCATCGCAGAGCGGTATGACCAGTATAAACGCATCCGAAAAGGGATGGCAAAGATCGTGCTGGGAACAAGATCCGCCGTGTTTGCACCGCTGTCCCATCTGGGTATGATCGTGATAGACGAGGAGCAGGAGGGTTCCTACGAATCGGAGAATCCGCCGTGCTACCATGCCAGGGATATTGCCAAATTCCGCTGTGCCAGAGAAGGCGCGTGGCTGGTCCTCGGGTCCGCGACTCCGACGGTTGAAACGGCGTACCTGGCTCAAAAGGGAGACTATCACCTGGCGCTGCTGCGCAAACGATACAACCAAAATGCGCTGCCGTCGGTCACTCTGGCAGACATGCGCCAGGAGCTGCGGCAGGGAAACTGCACGTCCATCAGCCAGCCCCTGTATCGGGAGATACAGAAGAATCTGGAGCTGGGACAGCAGACGATTTTGTTTCTCAACCGCAGAGGCAACAGCCGACAGATGATCTGCCCGGGCTGCGGCTATGTGCCGCAATGCCCCCGGTGCAGCGTCTATTTGACCTATCACTCCGCCAACAGGCGGATGATGTGCCATTATTGCGGCTATTCGGAGCCGTTTGCCGAGGAATGCCCGGAGTGCGGCATACCCTTTAAGCCCATTGGTTCCGGCACCCAGAAGGTGGAGCAGGAGCTGAAGGAGCTGTTTCCCGGGACACCTGTTCTGCGGATGGACGCCGACTCGGTAGGCGGGCAGCATGAGAAAATGCTGCAAAAATTTGAAAAGGAGAAAATTCCGATCCTGCTGGGTACCCAGATGGTGGCCAAGGGTTTGGATTTTGATACAGTTACGCTGGTGGGCGTTCTGGCAGCGGATCAGTCGCTGTATGTGGACCACTACCGGGCGGCAGAGCGCACATTTGTGCTGCTGACCCAGGTGGTGGGACGGGCCGGACGGGGCGCCAGCCTGGGACGGGCCGTGATACAGACGTATACGCCGGAAAACGAGGTGCTGCTGGATGCTGCGGCCCAGGACTATGAGAGCTTTTTCCGCAGGGAGATCGGGCTGCGCCGGATCCGGCGAGAGCCGCCCTTTGCCGACGAGGTGATCCTGACAGTGACCGGGACGGAGGAGGAGGCCGTGCGCCGGGCCTGCGTGCAGGTGCGGGACAGCCTGCGCCTTGCCGCCGGAAAGGCACCATACGACGAGATGGAGCTTGAGATCCTGGGCCCGGCACCGGCCGGGGTCGTTAAGGTGAACAACCGGTTTCGCTACCGCATCACGGTGGTGGGAAAGTGCTCGGCACCGGTGAGACGGCTGCTGGCAGCCTATATGAAGGAATTTGCCAAAAGAAAAGAGAACCGCACGCTGCATATCTTTGCAGAGTGCAACCGTATGAATTAATAGGATGGAGGAATTGACATGGCACTGCGAAGGATCGTATTGCAGGGAGACGAGTGCTTGACCAAAGTATGCCGGCCGGTTACGGAATTCAACAGCCGCCTGCACATACTGCTGGATGATATGACGGAGACGCTGTTGGATTCCGGCGGAGTGGGCCTTGCCGCGCCGCAGGTGGGAATTCTGCGCCGGGTTTGCGTGGTGCAGAACGAGGACGACGAGATCATCGAACTGGTGAATCCCGAGATCATTTATACCGAGGGGGAGCAGACCGGCCTGGAGGGCTGCCTCAGTGTACCCGGCAAGTATGGCGTGGTGACCCGGCCGGAGGTGGTGCGGGTGCGCGCCCAGGACCGAAATGGCAATTTCTTCGAGGTAATGGATTCCGACCTGACGGCCCGGTGCTTCTGCCATGAGATCGAGCATCTGGACGGACATCTGTTCGTGGAGCACACGGATCACCTGATGAGCGAGGAGGAGCTGCAGGAGTTTATCCGGAAGCAGGAGGAAGGCGAGAAGTAATGCGCATTCTGTTTATGGGAACGCCGGATTTCGCTGTGGAGCAGCTGAAGCGGCTGGTAGAGGACGGCCACGAGATCTGCGGCGTGTTTACACAGCCGGACAAGCCGAAGAACCGGGGGATGAAAATGACCTTTTCCCCCGTAAAGGAATATGCCCTTATATGTGGTCTGGATGTTTATCAGCCCACGAAAATGCGTGACGGCAGCGCCCTGGCCATTGTGGAGAAGCTGCGGCCGGAGCTGATCGTTGTGGCGGCCTATGGGCGGATCCTGCCGGAGGATATTTTGTCGGCGGCTCCTATGGGTGCAATCAATGTACACTCCTCTATTCTGCCCCAATACCGGGGAGCGGCCCCTATCAACTGGGCCATTCTGGACGGGAGGAAGGAGACCGGCGTCACCATCATGTATATGGCGAAGGAGCTGGACGCCGGGGATGTGATCTGCATGAGAAAAACGGAGATCCTGCCGGAGGAGGATGCACAGGAGCTGACAGGGCGTCTGGCCCTGCTGGGCGCAGACGCCCTGGCGGAGGCCATTGGACAGCTGGCCAGCGGCACGGTAGTGCGTACCCCGCAGGATCACAGTGCCTTTTCCTATGCGCCGATGCTGAGCAAGGAGCTCTCCCCTATGGATTGGTCTCGGTCGGCCCAGGCGCTGCACGACCAGGTGCGGGGGCTTATCCCCTGGCCTTGCGCCACTATGGAGCTAGGCGGGAAAAAGGTAAAGGTCTTTAAGACAAGGATAGGCGGAGAAGTGCAGGCAGAGGCCGGAGCCATTGTGACCGCAGACAAGCGGGGCCTGGAGATCGCCTGCGGAGACGGACGCAGCCTGTGGATCCTGCAGTTGCAGGCAGAGGGCGGAAAGCGCATGATGGCCGCGGATTATCTCCGGGGGCATCCCATTGAAATAAAGCAATGAGTGAAAAGAAGAATTTAACAGCCCGGGATACGGCGCTGGAGGTGCTGATGCAGGTGGAGCGGGCCAATGCGTGGTCCGACGGCAGCCTGAAACGCACCATTGCCAAAAACGGACTGGACAGCAGAGAGGCGGCGCTGGCCACCCGGCTGAGCTATGGGGTGATCCAGAACCGGATGCTGCTGGATTACTACATTTCCTGCTACTGTGTGCAGAAGGCCCACAGGCTGGAGCCTGTGATCCGGAATATCCTGCGCATCGGGGGCTATCAGATCCTGTTCATGGATAAGATCCCCCACCGGGCTGCGGTGAATGAGGCGGTGGAGATGTGCCGCCGGAACCAAAGACCCCGGGCTACGGGCATGGTCAACGCTGTGCTGCGTAAGTTTGTGACCAATTGGATGAACATGCCGGATCTGCCCCACAGCGATGGGGCGGAATACCTCTCCATAAGGTATAGTCACCCGCTGTGGCTGGTCAAGCGGCTGCTGGAACTTCTTCCCGAGGAGGAAGCAGAGCGCTTCCTGCAGGGAAACAATGAGATCGTACCGACCACCATTCAGACAAATCTGCTCAAGACGGACGATGAGTCTTTGGAGGAGGAGCTGAAGCAGGCAGGTGCGGCGGTGGAGCGGCATCCGTGGCTGCCGCACTGCTTCACCGTCAGCGGTACGGGAAATCTGGAGGATCTGCCTGCCTTTTCCCAAGGGCGCTTCATGGTACAGGATGCGGCGGCACATCTGGCTGCGGTAGTGGCCGGAGTTAAGCCGGGGGATCGGATACAGGATGTGTGCGCGGCTCCGGGGGGAAAATCCTTCGCGGCGGCCATTGCAATGGAGAACCGGGGGGAGATTTTGTCCTGTGATATCCACCCGCACAAGCTGAAGCTGATTGAAAGCGGCGCACAGCGGTTGGGCATTACCTGCATCCGCGCAGCCCTGGCAGATGCCAGAGAGCATCATACCGCTTGGGACCGGGAAGTGGATGTCGTAATTGCCGATGTGCCTTGCTCGGGACTGGGAATCATCAGGAAAAAGCCGGATATACGCTACAAGGATCCCAAGGAGCTGGGACAGATCCCGGCGATCCAGCGGGATATTCTGGAGAACGTGTGCGAATATGTGCGGCCCGGCGGGGTGTTGGTCTACTCCACCTGCACGGTGCTGCCGGAGGAAAACCAGGGGATCACGGATGCCTTTTTGCAGGCGCATCCGGAGTTTGAGTTGACGCCGTTTTCGCTGCCGCTGCCCATCGGGCGCAGTGACGGACGGCTGACCCTATGGCCTCAGAGGCATGGGACGGATGGATTCTACATCTGCCGCATGAAGAGAAAAGACTGAACAATACTGGAAACGAACAGGAGGGCAGGCATGACGGACATCAAATCCATGACCAGAGGAGAAATGGAGATATTTTTCCGGGAAATGGGCCAGCCTGCCTTCCGGGCGAAGCAGGTGTTCACCTGGCTGCACAGGGGGGCAGGATCCTTCGAGGAAATGAGCAATCTATCCAAGGAGCTGCGCGGGAAGCTGGCGCAAAGCTGCCGCATTACGGTACCGAAGGTGGTGCGCAAGCAGGAGTCCCGGCTGGACGGGACCATCAAGTACCTGTGGGAGCTGCAGGACGGAAACTGCATTGAAACGGTGCTGATGCAGTACCGCCACGGGAACACGGTGTGCATTTCCTCTCAAGTGGGCTGCCGCATGGGCTGCGCCTTCTGCGCCTCCACCATTGCGGGGCGGGTGCGGGATCTGACGCCGTCGGAGATGCTGGATCAGGTGCTGTTTACCCAGCTGGACTCCGGGCGGGTGATATCCAACATTGTGCTCATGGGCATCGGAGAACCGCTGGATAACCGGGATAATGTGCTGAAATTTCTGGAGCTGGTGAATCATCCGGATGGGCTGAACATCGGAATGCGGCATATCAGCCTGTCCACCTGCGGGGTGATCCCCGGGATCGAGTTCCTGGCCGGTCAGCATCTGCAGCTTACGCTGTCGGTTTCGCTGCATGCACCGGATTCTGAGACGCGCTCGCGGATCATGCCGGTGAATCGGAAGTACGATGTGGAGGAGCTGTTTGCCGCGTGCCACCGCTATTTTGCGGTGACCGGGCGGCGGATCTCCTTTGAATATGCCATGATAGACGGGGTGAACGACCACGATTGGCAGGCGGATCTCATTGCCAGAAAGCTGGCAGGGATGCCGGGGCATGTGAACCTGATCCCGCTGAATGACGTGGTGGAGAGCCCGTTTAAGCCAAGCCGCCGGGTGGCGGCCTTCCAAAAAAGACTGGAATCCCACGGCGTGACCGCCACTGTGCGGCGGAGCCTGGGCGGGGATATTGACGCCTCCTGCGGCCAACTGCGCCGCAAGGCCATGGAGGAAAAGGAGGGCGGGAGCCGGAAATGAGAATTTGGAGCATATCGGATATCGGTCTTGTGCGGCATGAGAACCAGGACGCCTGCGGAACGATGCTCATAGGCGAATATACCGCCGCCGTGGTTTGCGACGGTATGGGCGGCACAGACGGTGGCGCAGTGGCGAGCCGTCTGGCTGTGGCCACCTATCGGGAGCAGCTGGAGAATCTTCTGCGCGGCCATATGACCACGGAGCAGCTGAAGGAGGTCTCCGGGTTTGCCATTGCCGCCGCAAATGCCGCCATACGGGACAGAGCCCAGGAGGAAACCTCCATTCAGAGTATGGGAACGACGCTG
Organism: uncultured Eubacteriales bacterium; assembly: GCA_900550615.1. Taxonomy (GTDB): domain Bacteria; phylum Bacillota; class Clostridia; order Oscillospirales; family Oscillospiraceae; genus Vescimonas. The sequence continues at coordinate 2,430 of URSX01000010.1, read as the reverse complement.
GTTTCCGCCATCATCCGGGGCGAGGACGTGGTCGTCAGCAATGTGGGCGACAGCCGCGCATACCTGCTCTCCCATGCGGGAATACGGCAGATCTCGAAGGATCATTCCCTGGTTGAATCCATGGTGGAACAGGGAAATCTTACAAAGGAACAGGCAAAAAAGCATCCGGGACGGAATCTGATCACCCGGGCGCTGGGGCCGGAAGAATCTGTGCAGGACGATGAATTTGACCACAAGTGGAAGCAGGGAGATTTTCTGCTCCTGTGCACGGACGGACTGGTGAACACCGTCAGCGATCAGGAAATGCTGTTTGAGATCGTTCACACGGAAGAGCCGGAGCACTGCCTGCAGAGACTGGTCGACATTTCCATGAGCCGAGGGGCACCGGACAATGTGACCGCGATCCTGATTCAGAACATTTAAAGGAGATTCAAATATGGATAAGTACATAGGAAAAATGCTGGACGACCGCTATGAGATCATAGAGCAGATCGGTTCCGGCGGAATGGCCAATGTATATAAGGCGAAATGCCACCGACTCAACCGCATGGTGGCGATCAAGATCCTGAAAGCTGATATGGCGGAAAATGAGGAGATCCGCCGCCGCTTCCGGGATGAGAGCCGGGCTGTGGCTCAGCTGTCCCACGTCAATATCGTTTCCGTATATGATGTCTCCACCAGCGGCGACACGGAGTATATCGTCATGGAGCTGATCGACGGCATTACCCTCAAGCAGTACATGGCCCGCAGGGGGGAGATGGATTGGCGGGAATCTCTGCACTTTATCATCCAGATCATGCGAGCTCTGGAGCACGCCCACAGCCGGGGGATCATTCACCGGGATATCAAGCCGCAGAATATTATGGTCCTGCGCGACGGCAGCGTGAAAGTGGCCGATTTCGGCATCGCGTGTTTGCAGAACAATGCCCAGACCATGACCCAGGAGGCCTTGGGCTCGGTACACTATATCTCGCCCGAGCAGGCCCGGGGAGAACACATCGACGCCCGGTCCGACATTTACTCCGCCGGCGTGGTGCTGTATGAAATGCTGACGGGACGGCTGCCCTTTGAGGGGGATTCTGCCGTGTCCGTGGCCATCCAGCATTTGAGCTCGGTGCCCCTGGCACCCAGTGAGATCCGGCCGGATGTGCCCAAGGCGCTGGAGCTGATCTGCATGAAGGCCATGTGCGCCAACATCCACAAGCGGTACGCATCCGCTGCCGATATGCTGGAGGATCTGGAGAGCTTCCGGAAAAACCCGGAGCTGGATCTGGAATACATCCGGGAGGAGCTGACCGAGCAGGAGGACACAGAGCCCACCAGATATATTAACAAGAAAGAGATTCATGAGGCGGTGCGCAGCAGAAAGGAACCGGCGGAGCGGCCAGAAAAGGCTGGGAAAAACAGCATCGCCGGTACAAAATCCGAGAAAAAGCGCATGGCTATCCTCATCGGCGTCTTTGCCGGGGCACTGCTGGCTATTTTCCTGATATTTACCATCCTGTCCGGCGGATTTGGCGGCGGGGAGAAGACGGATGGCACTAAGGTGCCTAATATTCTCGGGCTGACCGTGGAGGATGCGGAAAAGGACCAGGGCATCAAGGGGATCTTTACCATTGATGTGATCGGCTCCAAGGAGAGCAGCAAGTACAGCGAGGGGCAGATCATTTCCCAGGACCCTGTGGAGGGCACAGTCCGTAAAAACAACATGGTGATCCAGGTCTATATCTGCGCTAAGGAGGAGAAGTCCTATGTGCCTGCCCTGGCAGGGATGACCGAGGCAAAGGCCAAGACAGCGCTGAACAATATGAATCTGGGCCTGAGCATCCAGATCCAGCCCAAATCCTCCGACACGGTGGAAAAGGGCAAGGTCGTCGGCACCAGCCCCGAGGAAGGCAGCCAGATCGAGAAAAACAGTGCCGTGATCCTCTATATCAGCTCCGGAAAGGAGGTCAAGCCCATTGCGATCCCCAGCTTTGTGAACATGACGGAGGAGAAGGCCGTGGCCCTGGCGGAAGAGCTGGGCCTTGTGGTGGGCACAAGCGCCAGCGAATACAGCGATAAGCCCGAGGGAACCGTCATCGGCCAGAGCATTGCCTTGGGTACCGACGCGCAGACCGGCGACCACATCTATTTCACCATCAGTAAGGGACCGGAGAATACCGCCGTGCGTATCCCTGACGTGAAGAAGGCACCACTGGCAGACGCCAAGCGCGTCCTGGAAAACGCCGGGTTTGAGGTAGAGGTTCTGTGGCAGGGCGAGCAGAGCGACACCTGTGTGGTGGAGAGCTATAGCCCCATGGGCTCGGCGGAAAAAGGCAGCACCATCACCATCGTCATGTCAAAGCCCAACCAGGATCAGAAACCGGGACACTCGGATGACATTGACGCGGGTAATTGATCCACATAATCGGAGCTTATATGAGAGGA
>URSX01000009.1 GCA_900550615.1 uncultured Eubacteriales bacterium | reverse complement strand
GAACAGGTCGTGCTCCTTGGCGATGTCCACCATCATGCGCATCTCCTCAGGGGTCAGCACAGTGCCGGTGGGGTTGCCGGGGTTGGTGCACATAATGGCCCGGGTGTGCTCGTTGATCTCCGCCTCGATCTTCTTGCGGTCGGCGTAGTGATATCCCTCCTCCGGGCAGGTGGGGATGGGGTGGATGGCCGCGCCGCAGGTGCGGACCATGGTGTTATAGTTGGGGTAGAAGGGCTCGGGGATAAGGATCTCGTCCCCATCGTCCAGGATGCAGTTCATGGCGATCTGCAGGGCCTCGGAGCCGCCGTTGGTGATGAGGATATCCCCCGGCTCAAAGTGCATATTCAGCTTGTCATAGTAGCCGCGGATGGCCTCGATGAGCACCGGCATACCGGGAGACGGAGCGTACTCCAGCACCGCCTGATTGAAATGCTTCACCGCGTCAAAATAGGCCTTGGGCGTCTCAATATCGGGCTGACCGATGTTCAGGTGGTAAATCTTCCTGCCCTTTTCCTGGGCCGCCACCGCGTAGGGATGAAACTTCCGCATGGGCGACAGCCCGCACTTTTCCACCTTGCTTGAAAACTTCATATCTGCACCTCCTATTGTATTTCCAGGAAAACTATTCCTCCTTTTATATCATACATGGTCTGCCACGGAATTACAAGATATAAATCCGCAAAAAAGCGCCGCAAGGAAAAATCCTTGCAGCGCTTTAAAATTTCTAAAACTCACAACAGAAAAATCGAAGATTTTTCGCCAGCAATTTTTAGTTCATCTGCCGTCTGCGGGAGAGATTCACCGTGCCGTCCTGCATGTCGTTCAGGGAATCCAGGCTCTTACCGGTACCCTCCGCCACACAGGAAATGGCATCCTCCGCCACCTGGGTGTGGATACCCGTCCGGGCCTCCACCAGGGTGGCAAAGCCCTTCACCAGGCTGCCGCCGCCGGTCATAACGATGCCGTTGTTTGAAATATCACCCACCAGCTCAGGAGGCGTGCGTTCCAGCACGCTGTGGATGGCCTCCAGGATACGCTCCACCGGCTCCTCAAAGGCCTCCAGCATTTCGGAGGCGTGGACGGTGATGGTCTTGGGCAGGCCTGTCACCAGGCAGCGGCCCTTCACGTCAATGCTGGCATCCTCCTCCTGAGGATAAACGCAGCCGATCTCCATCTTCATCTGCTCGGCGGTACGCTCACCCACCAGCACGTTGTGCTTGCGGCGCATGTACTTCACCACAGCCTCATTGAACTGGTCGCCGGCCACCTTGATGGAGGCGGACTCCACCACGCCGGAGAGGCTGATGACGGCAATATCGCTGGTGCCGCCGCCAATATCCACCACCATGTGCCCGTCGGGCAGGGCAATATCGATGCCCGCGCCGATGGCCGCGGCCACAGGCTCCTCAATGAGGTATACCCGCCGCGCGCCCGCCTGGATGCCCGCATCCACCACCGCGCGCTCCTCTACCTCGGTGATACCGGAGGGGACGCAGATGATGAGACGGGGCTTGAAGAAGAAGCTGCTGCCGCCGGAGATCTTGCGCATAAACTCCTTGAGCATCCGCTCAGTCATGTCGTAGTCGGAGATCACGCCCTCCCGCAGGGGACGGATGGCCACGATGTTGCCGGGGGTACGGCCCAGCATGGCCTGGGCGTCCGCGCCCACCTTCAGAAGCTTGCCGGTGTTCTTGTCAATAGCCACCACCGACGGCTCGTTGAGCACAACGCCCTTGCCCTTTACATACACCAGAACAGAAGCCGTTCCCAGATCGATACCAATATCCTTTGCCCATGCACACATAGCTTTGCACCTCGTCGTTTCGTCAAAATATGGCTGCGGCGAAAACCGCCGATTCTTACCTAAATTAGTATTATAAAGTGTCTCATTTCATTTTGCAAGGGATTCGCGGTCATTTTTTCAAATTGTTCCCAATTCTTTACAAAATAGTCACCAGCAGCCATAGGGGCACCGTCACCACCGCGCACAGGGTGGAGAGCATCACGCACCGGGTGGCAAGGCCCCAGTCCCCGCCGTACTTCCTTGTGAATATGGCGCAGCAGCTTCCGCCCGGCATGGCCGCCAGCAGCAGCAGGGTCTGGCCCGCCGCCGTCAGCTCACCTACGCACAGCCTCCACAGAGCCAGCACCACCGCCGGGATCACCGCCAGGCGCAGGCCCGTCAGCACCCAGGCTTTTTTATCCCGTACCAGGGCCCGCAGATCCCCCTCGCCCAGCTGCGCGCCCACCAGGAACAGCACCATGGGTGCCGTGGCGTTCGCCGCCATGGACAGGGCCTTGCTGATAAAATCCGGCAGCGTCAGGCCCGTGGCAAACAGGATAAATCCGATGGCGACCCCTGCCAGCCCCGGGGACAGAAGCCCCCGCAGCGCCGCCTGCCGGGGCCGGCCGCACCCGGTCTGAATGAGGAGGATGCCCACGGAGAAAATGAGCACATCGTTCACCAGCTCCACAATGGATGCCAGAAACAGCATTTCCTCCCCCAGCAGCAGCTGGATGAGCGGCATGCCGATGAGTCCGGTGTTGGCAAAAGCTGCGGCAAATATGAGAATGCCGCCCGGCACACTGCCTATTTTACCCGCCTTCAGCCAGATCCATGCACAGGCCGCCCCCAGGACGATGATGACCAGTCCCCACAAGGCCGCCTGACCCGCCTGGTGCATCAGCTCCCGGCTGGCCTGCACCCGGGCCATGGCGTCCACTACCATAGCCGGCCACAGGAAGTTCACCAGCACCGAGGACAGACCCTCCACCTGCTGGCTTTTCAGTATTTTCTTTTTCGTAAAAAGGAAGCCCGGTATAGCCAGCAGCAGAAACACACCCACCGAGGAGACCGCTTCCAAAAACGCCAGCGCCCGCATCTCTTACTTTTTCCTCTCACCCGCCGCCAGGGTCAGGCACAGCACGTCCCGGGCCCCGGCCTCCTTCAGCACCCGCACACACTCAGCCAGGGTAGCACCCGTGGTGCGGATGTCGTCAATGAGCAGCAGGCGCTTGCCCGCAAACCGCTCCGGCTGCACCGCCTCGTATACGCCCAGTACATTGGCCCTTCTCTCCTCGGGGCTCTCTATGCCGGACTGGGCGGGGTTGTCCACCACCTTGCGCAATGTCTCAACAGGCTCCACATGCCAGTCCACGCACAGGGATGCCGCCAGATATCTGGCCTGGTCAAAGCCCCGCTTTTTCAGCCGCTTTTTACTCACAGGAACCCAGGTGATGGCATCAAATTCCCCGGAGAAGTTCTCCGCCGCGCACTGGGCCATAAGCCTGCCGAAGCAGGGCAGCGATCCCAGCTTTCTGCCGAACTTGAAGCGCAGTATAGCCTGGCGTACCGCTCCCTCATAATACAGCGGCGCGGCACACCGGGCAAAGGTCGTTTCCTCCACGGCGTGCTCGCCGGTATAGGGCAGTGTCTTTTCACACTTTTCGCACAGCAGCTCCCTGCCTGCCACGGCGCCGCAGAAGGGGCACCGCCTTGGCATGAAGAAATCCAGTATTTTCCGCCCCGCCTGATCCAGCGAGTCATTGATGTCTGCAAAGCTCATGGCTTCATTCCTCCCATCTTCAGTCGTCTGCGCAGGCCGCTGTAGCGCCGGGCCCGCCGGTCATTTTCCGCCATCTGTCCGGGCACCACATCGTCCCCCACCAGGATCAGCAGCTCTCTGGCCCGGGTCATGGCGGTGTAGAGCACCCCCCGCACCATCAGTCCCGGGGCCGCCGGTGCCGTCAGCAGGATCACCGCCCTGTACTCACTCCCCTGGGCCTTATGTACCGTGATGGCGTAGGCCATATCCAGCTGGTTCAGCATGTCCGCGGTGTACACCGCCGTCCGCTCGTCAAACCGCAGGGTAATAAGCTCCCCGGAGGGATCGATCTCCTCCACGGTACCCACATCCCCGTTGAAGATCCCGGTGCCCACGGTGCCGTCATCCTTTTCCCACATCACATCGTAGTTATTCTTGGTCTGCATCACTCGATCCCCCTCCCGGAAGATCAGGTCGCCGAACTGTTTCTCGTTTTTGCTCCGGGCCGGCGGGTTCAGTGCCGCCTGAAGGCAGCGGTTCAGCTGCACCGTGCCGCAATCCCCCTTCCGGGTGGGTGTCAGCACCTGGATGTCCTCCGGCGGGATGCCCATTTTCTCCGGCAGCCGGGTCTTGCACAGCTCCACCACGGTGCTCACTGTCCTCTCCGGTGCCCGGCGGCACAGGAAGAAGAAGTCCCCCTGATTGGTTTTCAGATCCGGCCCGACGCCGCCATTGACCAGGTGAGCGTTGCGGATGATATAGGACTTGTCCGCCTGACGGAACACCTCCGTCAGAGAAACCAGCGGGATGCGCCCGCTGCGGATCAGGTCGCCGAACACATTCCCCGCCCCCACGGAAGGCAGCTGGTCCGCATCGCCGATCATCACCAGCCGGCACCCGGGCCGCAGCGCCGAGAGCAGCGCCTGCATCAGCGGCAGATCCACCATGCTCATCTCGTCCACCAGCACGGCCTCCGCCTCCAGAGGGTCACTCTGCCCTTTTTTGAAGGTCACCTGGCCCGTCAGGTCGTTGTAGCTCATGCCCAGGCTTCTGTGTATGGTCTGGGCCTCCCGTCCGCACAGCTCCGCCATGCGCTGGGCCGCCCGGCCCGTGGGTGCCAGGAGCATGATGTCCAGCCCCATTTTTTCAAACAGCCGCACAATGGCCCTTGTGGCCGTTGTCTTGCCCGTGCCAGGCCCGCCTGTGAGCAGCAGCACACCGGACCTGGCCGCCAGGTGCACCGCCTCCCGCTGCAGCGGTGCGTAGCGGATGCCCTGCACCCGCTCCATCTCCTCTATAGCGCTGTCTATCCCCTGCTCCTGCCCGTAGGGAAAGCGCAGCATGGCCAGCAGCTTCTCCGCCACAAAGCACTCCGCCTCGTATAGCTCCGGCGTGTAGCAGGCCAGCACGTTTGCCACCTGCTCCTGGCAGATGGCTCCGCCCTCCACCATAGCGTCCAGGCAGATCTCCACCTGCTCGTCCGCCACGCCGATGAGCTGCGCCGACGCCAGAATCAGCTTCTCTCTGGGCAGGAACACATGGCCGTTGTTCTGGTTGTACTGCAGTTCGTACAGGAGGGCCGCCCGGGTGCGGCAGTCGCTGTCGCCGTCAAAGCCCAAGCTCAGGGCCATCTCGTCCGCCAGGGAAAACTCCACGCCGAACTGCTGCCGCGTCAGCAGATACGGATCCTCCCGCAGCTTTGTCAGCGCCTCCGCTCCATAGAGGCGGTGGGCCTGCACCGCCAGATGCACCGGCAGGTCATACCGGGCCATAAACTCCATGGTGCGCCGCAGGCCCGTCAGCTCCCGGAACGCCAGGGACAGCTCCATGGCCTTCTTAGACGTGATGCCCTTGATGCGGCTGAGCTTTTCCGGCTCCTCCTCCAGCACCCGCAGCGTGTCGGTGCCGAAGGCCGCCACCAGCCGCTCCGCCGTGGCCTGTCCCACCCCCTTGAGAATGCCGGAGGCGAGATAGCTCACCATCTCCTCCTCGTCCCGGGGCAGGCGGCGCTCCGCCTGCTCGCAGGTGATCTGCGGGCCGTAGAGGGGGTGGGTCACCCAGACCCCGGTGACGGTCATTCCCTCCCCGGGGGCGGCGTAGGGGATGCAGCCCACCACGGTGACCACCTCCCCCAGCTCCGTCAGCAGGGAGAGCACCGTATATCCGTTCTCCTCATTCTGAAAGATCACCGACTGTACGGTTCCCTCCACTGTGCATCGCTCACCCATAGTCAAACCTCTCTACTCTATAATTTCTTTCAGTTCCTCCTGTGCCAGCACCTGCACCCGGCCGAACCGCTGGGCCAGAAGCTCTGCCCGCTGCAGCCCCTCGTCCGTCAGGCCGCAGTCCACAATGGCAATGGCCGCCGACCGGCCCAGCTGCCTGCGGACCTCGTGCATGGCGCGCACCCAGCCCTCCAGAGCCTCGCCGTTGCCGCAGGCCGGCAGCACCAGGATCGCCGGCACCTCCGTCCGGGTGCCCCGGAGCAGCACACCTGCCACCACCCACACCAGCGCGGCGATCCCCATAGCCGCCAGAAATGCCAGCACACTGTTTTCCACCCCATTCACTGCCATCACCTCACACCAGTGTATGACGCTGCAGGCAAAAGGGTCATCTCTCCAGGATTTTTTTCAGATACTGCCCCGTGTAGGAGCGCTCACACCGGGCCACCTGCTCCGGCGTGCCCGTGGCCACGATCTCGCCGCCGCCTACGCCTCCCTCGGGGCCCAGGTCGATGAGCCAGTCCGCAGACTTGATGACGTCCAGATTGTGCTCGATGACCAGCACCGTGTTCCCTCCGTCCACAAGCCGCTGCAATACCTCCAGCAGCTTTTTCACGTCCTCCGCGTGGAGGCCCGTGGTGGGCTCGTCCAAAATATAAAAGGTATTCCCCGTGGACCGCCGGGACAGCTCCGTTGCCAGCTTCACCCGCTGGGCCTCGCCTCCGGAGAGGGTAGTGGAGGACTGGCCCAGCTTCACATAGCCCAGCCCCACGTCCATCAGCGTCTGCAGCTTCTCCGCGATCTTCGGCAGCGCACCGAAAAACGGCAGCGCTTCCTCCACGGTCATCTCCAGCACGTCGGAGATATTCTTCCCCTTGTAGCGCACCTCCAGGGTCTCCCGGTTGTAGCGCTTGCCGTGGCACACCTCGCAGGGCACATACACATCCGACAAAAAGTGCATCTCGATCTTCAGCAGACCATCGCCGCCGCAGGCCTCGCACCGGCCTCCCTTGGTGTTGAAGGAGAACCGCCCCGGGCCGTAGCCCCGGGCCTTGGCCTCCTGGGTGGATGCAAAAAGATTGCGTATCTCGTTGAACAGATTGGTATAGGTGGCGGGATTGGACCGGGGCGTCCGCCCGATGGGGCTCTGGTCGATGCCCACCACCTTGTCCAGGTACTCCATACCCTCGATCTTCCTGTGCTTGCCGGGATGGGCCTTCATGCGGTTCAGCTCCACTCCCAGCTTTTTATAGAGAATTTCGTTGACCAGCGAGCTCTTCCCGCTGCCGGAAACCCCCGTCACGCAGGTAAAGGTTCCCAGGGGGATGGACACATCCACATTTTTCAGGTTGTGCTCCGCCGCCCCGTATACAATTAAGCTGTGTCCGTTTCCCTTCCGCCGCACCGCCGGCACAGGGATAGACCGTCTCCCGGACAGATACTGCCCCGTGAGGGAATCCGGGTTCGCCATGACCTCCTCCGGGGTTCCGGCGGCCACCACCCGGCCCCCGTTGCTCCCGGCTCCGGGGCCGATGTCGATGAGGTAGTCCGCCGCGCGCATGGTGTCCTCGTCGTGCTCCACCACGATCAGGGTGTTGCCCAGATCCCGTAGGTTCCGCAGCGTGGCCAGCAGCTTGTCATTGTCCCGCTGGTGCAGACCGATGGACGGCTCATCCAGAATGTACAGCACCCCCATGAGGCTGCTGCCGATCTGGGTGGCCAGACGGATGCGCTGGCTCTCGCCGCCGGAGAGAGTGCCGCTGGACCGGGCCAGAGTCAGGTATCCCAGCCCCACGGACTGCAAAAAACGCAGTCGGGAGCGTATCTCCTTCAGAATCTGCGCCGCGATGATCTGCTGGGTCTCCGTCAAAACCAGCCCGTCAAAAAACACAATGGCCTCGTCCACCGGCAGCTCCGTCACCTGGTAGATGGACTTTCCGCCCACCGTCACCGCCAGAGCCTCCGGCCGCAGCCGCCTGCCGCCGCAGGCCGGGCAGGGACACTCGCCCATGTACTCCTCCAGCTCCTTGCGGCTGGCGTCGCTCTGGGTGTCCCGGTAGCGCCGCTCCACGTTGTTGGCCAGACCCTCAAAGGCCTGGCGCAGCACGCCCTTGCCCCGGGGCTGGTCATAGTGCAGCTCCAGCTTTTCCTCCCCGGTGCCGTAGAAAATGACCTTTTTCACCTCCGTCGAAAGGTCCTTCACCGGCGTCCGCAGGTCAAAGTGATACTTTTTCGCCAGCGCCTCGAAATACATCCGGCTGATGCCGTCGGAGCGGATAGAGTTCCACCCGCTGGCCACCACCGCCCCATCCAGAATAGACAGGTTCTCGTCCGGTATGATCAGCGCCGGGTCCGCCTTCAGCTGCATCCCCAGACCTGTGCAGGTGGGGCAGGCGCCGAAGGGGCTGTTGAAGGAGAACATCCGGGGTGTCAGCTCCTCGATGGAGATGCCGCAGTCGTCGCAGGCGTAGTTCTGGGAGAATTGCAGGTCTTGCTCCTCCCGCAGCAGGTTCACCGTCACCAGTCCTCCGCTCTGGCCCGCCGCCGTCTCCACGGAGTCCGTCAGCCGCTGGCGGATGTCGGGCCGGACAATGAGCCGGTCCACCACGATCTCCACCGTGTGCTTCTTGTTCTTCTCCATGGGAATCTCTTCCGTCAGCTCATAGAGGTGTCCGTCCACCCGCACCCGGGAAAATCCGCCCCGCCGGGCGTCCTCCAGCACCTTGGTGTGCTCCCCCTTGCGCCCCCGCACCACCGGGGCCATCACCTGGATGCGGGTGCCCTCCGGCAGGGCTAAAATCTGGTCGATGATCTGATCCACCGTCTGCTGGCGAATTTCTTTGCCGCACTTGGGGCAGTGGGGCGTACCCACCCGGGCCCACAGCAGCCGGAAATAGTCATAAATTTCCGTCACCGTGCCCACGGTGGACCGGGGATTCTTGCTGGTGGTCTTCTGGTCGATGGAGATGGCCGGGGAAAGGCCGTCGATGTAGTCCACATTGGGCTTGTCCATCTGACCCAGGAACATTCTTGCATAGCTGGACAGGCTCTCCACGTACCGCCGCTGTCCCTCGGCATAAATAGTGTCAAAGGCCAGGGAGGACTTGCCGCTGCCGGAAAGCCCCGTCATCACCACCAGCTTGTCCCGGGGAATGGTCACATCAATATTCTTGAGATTATTCTCCCGTGCGCCCTTAACAAAAATATGATCCTGCATGGTTTCTCCTTTGCGCTGAAAAAGATATCGGCTCTCGGCTCAAATGAGCCCTACCCATATTCCGACTGCTATCAATACTATACCTGCTATTCTGCCTGCGGTCTTTGCCCTTTTGTACCCCAAAAAAGCAATGGTCTCCGGCGTGGTAAACGGCAGTAAAAAAACAACAATCCCCATTATTATAACGCCGATTCCCACCATAAAAACGCTCTTTGTAAACGCGCTGACCGCAATGACCAATAGTCCTAAGACTATACCGCCCGCAAAATACTTGATTCTGCGTTCATCCTTCTCATTTTCATCCTTATAGCTTTTCTCGCACCCATCGCTGCAAAAATCCAGCTCACCCTTAACTTCTTTCCCACAATATCCGCATTTTTTCATATCCATTCCTCCGTTGGTCCCCAAACTCATACCCGCATGTTCCCATCCGGAGGGGCCAATGATCCTGTTGCGGTGCCCAAAATTTCTGTGCCACCTCCGGCGGCTCCCTTTCTTGCTGCGGCGAAAGAAGGGGAGGAAAGAACGCCGCCAAAACCAATGGTTTTGGATTCCTTGCGCGGGCGTGGTGCGGAATGTATCGGGACCTTTCAGCGCCGCGAATAAAACGGTACAAACCCGCCCTGTGCTTTCGCATTGCCTTCTGCGCCTATCCACCGCGACGCGCTCCGCGCTTGTGCTGCCTGTCCAAACAGGGAAGCCCTTTGCGCCTACCGGCGGAGCCCCGCCCCTACGAAGCTCTATCGTTAAACAGTGCGTAGGAGCGACCCTCCCGGTCGCCCGCGATCTGGTCACGGAGCACCGGAGTAGTCCGCCTTACTCCAGAATCACCGCGCCCTTGTTCTTCTCCGCCAGGCCGGACTGGATGAGCGCCAGGGTTTCGTCAAAGTCCAGCTTGGTCTGCTGGCCGGTTTTCATGTCCTTGCAGGCCACCACCCCGGCGGCGATCTCGTCGCCGCCCAGGAAAATCACATAGGGCACGCCGATCTTATCCGCGTAGTTCATCTTGGCCTTGAACTTCTTCTGCTCGGTGTAGAGCTGGGTTCGCACCCCGGCGGCCCGCAGCCTGGTGGACAGGCTGATGGCCGGGGCCAGATCCTCCGTCATGGGCAGCACCAGCACGTCCGCCGGGGCCGTGGGCAGGTCGGGATTCAGCATCCCCTGCTCGCCCAGCACGTAAAACAGCCGGGTCAGACCGATGGAAATGCCCACGCCGGGCAGCTGCCGGTCGGTGTAGTACTCGGCCAGGTTGTCGTAGCGGCCGCCGGAGCACACGGAGCCGATCTCCGGGTGATCCAGCAGCGTGGTCTCGTACACGGTGCCGGTGTAGTAGTCCAGGCCCCGGGCGATGGTCAGATCCACGGCGAAATTTTCCTCCGGCACGCCGAAATCCGCCAGGTACGCCGTCACGGTCTTCAGCTCCGACAGGCCCTGGTCAAACAGCTCGTGCCGCCCGGCGTAGCCCTCCAGAGCCGCCAGCACTTCGGCGTTGGACCCGGTGATGGCGATGAACTTGAGAATCTCCGCCGCATGCTCCTCCGTGAGTCCGCACTCCTCCAGCAGCAGGGAGCGCACCTTCTCCGGCCCGATCTTATCCAGCTTGTCCACCGTCCGCATGATGGCCCCGGATTGCTCCGTCAGCCCCAGCATGGCGTAAAAGCCGTTGAGTATCTTGCGGTTGTTCACCCGGATCTGGAATCGCTTCAGTCCCAGACGGGTGAAGGTCTGGTAAATAATGGAAGGAATTTCTGCCTCATTGGTGATGTCCAGCTTCCCGTCGCCGATGACGTCGATGTCCGCCTGGTAAAACTCCCGGAACCGCCCCCGCTGGGCCCGCTCACCCCGGTAAACCTTGCCGATCTGATACCGTCGGAAGGGGAAGGACAGCTCACCCCCGTGGAGGGCCACATACTTGGCCAGGGGCACGGTCAGGTCAAACCGCAGGGCCAGGTCGGCATCGCCCTTCTGGAAGCGGTAGATCTGCTTTTCGGTCTCCCCGCCGCCCTTGGCCAGCAGTACCTCGCTGGCCTCGATGACCGGGGTGTCCAGGGGGGTGAAGCCATAGAGGGCGTAGGTTTCCCGCAGAATTTGCATCATCCGTTCCATCTGCTGCTGAGGCTGCGGCAGCAGCTCCATAAAGCCTGAGAGGGTCCGAGGCGTCATTTTTGCCATGTTCATGTTCTCCTTTGTGATGAATTTCGATTGACGGAAAGAAAAAGCGCTCCCGTCCCGTGTATTGGGACGAGAGCGCGCAGCTTCGTGGTGCCACCCAATTTCGGCCCCGAGGGGCCCTTTGGTGCTCCTGTTACGGGGAGCGGGCCGTGGATGTTTCCATCCCCGCTGCTGGGGCTGTCTTCGCTCTGTGTGCCGGGGCGCGCTTGCAGCCGATGGCGCGCCTCTCTGCTCCGGCGGGGACAGAACTACTCCTGCTCCGTTATCGCGGTATTTCAGTTTATTTTAGTCCATTCACCGGGAAATGTCAAGCGGTGAAGGGATTGCTTTTGGGATTTACCACCTCACGCCAGTCCAGATCGCCCCGGGCCAGGCCCAGCACCAGCATCTCTGCCGTGGCGATGTTGCTGGCGTAGGGGATGTTGTTTTTGTCACACAGGCGGTAGATGTACATGATGTCATCGGAGGGCTCCTTACTGTTGGGGTCGTCGAAGCACAGCACCATGTCCAGCTCGTTGTAGGCGATGCGCGCGCCGATCTGTTGGCCGCCGCCGTGGTAGAAGCTCATAAAGCGGTGTATGGTCAGGCCCGTGGCCTCGGCCACCATCTGGCCGGTGGTAGCGGTGGCGCAGAGTGTATGTTTGGCCAGAATGCCGCAGTAGGCGGTGCAGAACTGGACCATGAGTTCTTTTCTGTTGTTGTGAGCGATCAATGCGATATTCATATTTGCGCTCTCCTTTCTGTGCATATATCCGTGGTCAGTATAAAAATCCTCGCAGAGTTCCCGTCCGCAGACACGAAAATTTGCGGTTTTTTCATCAGGCGATTTATAGCCTCATCAGCGGAGCCTTGTAGCCCGCGATACGTTTTGCAATGTTGTAGTAGGCCCGTGCGGCATAGAAATTGTCATCCCGCAGGGGAGTGCCCTGGTTCAGGCACTTTGGTATGTCCGCATCCTCCGGCACAACGCCCAGCAGAGGCAGTCCTGCGGCGTCCATGGCGTCGTCGATGGTGGTGTGCAGCTGCCGCAGCAGCTTTTTGGCCACCCGGTTTACGATCAGATGCACCTTGCCGTTGGGGAACCGATCCAGTTCCATCACGGTGCGCTGAGCGTCCCGCAGGGCGGTGACGTCCGTGGTGGTCACCACCATCACATGGTCCGCCTCCTGGGTGGCCATGCGGAAGCCCTGACCCAGGCCCGCCGGCGCGTCCACCAGGCAGTAGTCAAAGCTCTCCCGGATCTGGCTCATCAGGGCTGTTACCTGCTCCGGCTCCACGGAGAACCCGCCGAACACCAGCGGCGCGGCCAGCAGGAACAGGGAGGGGTACTTGGGATGGCTCACCACTGCCTCCTCCAGGGTACATCGGCCGCTCATCACGTCGGAAAAGTCCATCAGTGCGCTGTCGCTGAGTCCCAGGGCCAGATCCAGGTTCCGCAGGGTGATGTCGCAGTCCAGACACAGCACCTTTTTCCCCATGGAGGCCAGAGCGAAGCCGACATTGGCGGTGAATGTAGTTTTTCCGGTGCCGCCTTTGCCGGACACCACGGCAATGATCTTGCCCATTGCGTCTCCTTATTTCAGAGGTGATTTTTTAATCTTAGCGAAAGCTCGGGGAAAACGGGGCGGCGTGGGCCGCGCCTTGCGGATGAGCACCACCCGGTGTCTCACCTCCGTGCAGGGCACGGTGTAGTCGCATATTTTCTCGATTTTCCCGCCCAGCTGTCCGATGGCGCCCCGAGCGCTTTCGATCTCCTCGTCCGACTCCACGGATTTCATGGCCAGAAACAGCCCGCCGGGCTTCACCAGGGGCAGCGCCAGCTCACTCAGAACCGGCAGGGCAGCCACGGCCCGGGAGGTGGCTATGTCAAACTGCTCCCGGTGTTCTGCGGCGAATTCCTCCGCTCGGGCATGGACACAGGAAATGTTTTCCAGTTTCAGGGTCTGGGCACATTCCCGCAGGAAGTCGATGCGCTTGCCCAGACTGTCCAGCAGCGTCAGCTGCGCCTTCGGCTCCAGAATACCCATGGGCATCCCGGGAAAGCCTGCTCCGGTGCCCACATCCACGATGGATTTACCCCCGCAGTCCGTCAGGGTCAGCAGATACGCGCAGTCCAGCAGGTGGAGCGTAGCCACGGCCTCGGGCTCCGTGATGGCCGTCAGGTTCATGACCTTGTTTTTCTCCAGCAGCAGTCGGGCAAATTCTGTCAGTCGGGGGATGGCCGCCGTGTCCATACCCAACTCCGTCAGGCCTTTTTTCAGAATCTCGTTCAATTTTTATTCTGCTCCTTCAGCAGGTCCCGGATCTCCGTCAGCAGCTCCTCGGTGGTGGGGCCTGCAGGCTCCTCCGGCACCTCCTCCTTTTTCTTGTGGAAGCGGTTGATGGTCTTGATCATCAAGAAAATCACAAAGGCCACTAAAATAAAGTCAATAATGGTGGTGAGGAAGGTACCAACGCCCAGTGTGACGGGTTCGACAACGACCTTGCCCAGTTCATCTACCACACCGGGCTTGAGCGTGATGTTTAGCTTGCCCAGGTCTACACCGCCTATAATCATACCAATCAGGGGCATAAACACATCATTCACCAGGGATGTGGTAATTTTCCCGAACGCGCTGCCTAAGATAACGCCCACAGCCATGTCCAGCACATTGCCGCGCATGGCAAATTCTTTAAATTCCTGAAAAAACTTCTTCATGATCCTTCTCCCGTCAGTGCTTGGGACGGATGATCTCCGTGCCGCCCATGTACGGCTGCAAAGCCTTGGGAATCAGCACGCTGCCGTCGGCTTGGAGGTTATTCTCCAGCAGGGCGATGAGCATCCGGGGAGGTGCCACACAGGTGTTGTTCAGCGTGTGGCACAGCTGCATTTTGCCGCTCTCGTCCTTGTAGCGAATCTTCAGCCGCCGGGCCTGGGCATCGCCCAGGTTGGAGCAGGAGCAGACCTCAAAATACTTCTTCTGACGGGGAGACCAGGCCTCGATGTCGCAGGAGCGGCACTTCAGGTCTGCCAGGTCGCCGGAGCAGCACTCCAGCTGCCGCACGGGGATGTCCAGAGAGCGGAACAGCTCCACGCTGTAGCGCCACAGCTTTTCATACCAATCCTTGCTCTCCTCAGGCTTGCAGACCACGATCATCTCCTGCTTTTCAAACTGATGGATGCGGTAGATACCCCGTTCCTCGATGCCGTGGGCGCCCTTCTCCTTGCGGAAGCAGGGGGAGTAGGAGGTAAAGGTCTGGGGCAGGGCGGACTCCGGCAAAATCTGGTCAATGTACCGGCCGATCATGGAATGCTCGCTGGTGCCGATGAGGTAGAGGTCCTCGCCCTCGATCTTATACATCATGCCGTCCATATCTGTCTGGCTCATGACGCCCTCTACCACGTTGCCGTGGATCATGAAGGGCGGGATGCAGTAGGTGAAGCCCTTGTTTATCATAAAGTCTCGGCCGTATGCCAGCACGGCCTCGTGCATCCGGGCGATGTCCCCCAGCAGGTAGTAAAACCCGCTGCCGGAGACCCGGCCTGCGGCGTCCATGTCGATGCCGTCGAAGCGCTCCATAATGTCCGTGTGATAGGGGATCTCAAAGTCGGGCACCTTGGGCTCGCCGAAGCGCTCCACCTCCACGTTGCAGCTGTCGTCCTTGCCGATGGGTACAGCGGGGTCGATAATCTGGGGAATGACCAGCATGATCTTGTTCAGAGCCGCCTCGGCGTGATCCTTCTTGGCCTCCATCTGGGCCATGCGCTCGGCATCGGCCTTTACGGCGGCGTTGTTGGCATCAATCTGGGCCTGCAACTCAGCCTTTTTGGCCTCGTCGGTACATTTTTTTAGTTGGCCGTACAGGGGGCCGTTGGCCTTGGACAGCTTGTTCCGCTCGGCCTTCAGAGCCTCACCGTCGGCAATGGCCTGGCGACGCTCGTTGTCCAGGGCAATGGCCTCGTCTACCAGGGGCAGCTTGGCGTTTTGAAACTTCTTTCGGATGTTTTCCTTGACGATATCGGGGTTTTCCCGTACAAATCTAATGTCCAGCATTGCGGTTTCCTCTCTGTTTCATGTGAAACATTTTATTTCAGCTTCAGCCCGTTCAGAGCGTCCAGCAGATTGTTCAGGTCGTCCATTCCATAGTATTCCAGCTCGATGCGGCCCTTTTTCCGGCCGCTGACGATCCGGCAGCCCCGGCCCAGATGGGTGCCCAGGGACTTGGCGGCCTCCTCGGCGTAGTTCACCTCCAGGCCGCCGGTGGTAACGGCGGGCTGGGTCTTTTCCTCTGCGGTGAGCTTTTTCACCAGCAGCTCCGTCTGCCGCACGGACAGGTCGGATTTCAGAATGGCATCCGCCGCCTTTTCCTGCAGGGCAGGGGAGAGGGGCAGGATGGTTCGGGCATGGCCGTTGGAGAGTCGACCGTCCTCCACCATGGCCCGCACCGGGGGGCACAGGTGCAGCAGCCGCAGAGCGTTGGCCACCACGGAGCGGGATTTACCCACCCGCTGGGCCGTCTCCTCCTGGGTCAGGCCGTACTGATCCATCAGCTGCCGGTATCCTTCGGCTTCTTCTATAGGATTCAGGTCTTCCCGCTGGAGGTTCTCGATCATGGCCAGCTCCATGGCCTTCCGGTCGTCGGCTTCGATGACGATGGCCGGCACCTGATCCAGTCCCGCCATTCTGGCGGCCCGCCAGCGGCGCTCACCGGCGATGATTTGATAGTAGCCGGATTGCAGCTTGCGCACCGTCAGCGGCTGGATGATACCGTGCTCCCGAATGGAGTCTGCCAAATCCGCCAGAGCATCCGGGTCAAACTGCTTGCGGGGCTGTCCGGCGCAGCTCTCCACCTGGGAGATGGGGAGGTACAGGCTGCTTTTCTCCTCGCTGCTCTCCATCACATTGTCGCCTAGCAGGGCGGCCAGGCCCTTGCCCAGGCCCTTTGCGTTGTTCGCCATAGATTTCAGCTCTCCTTTCGGGCAGCGTTTTTCTTCAAAAATTCCTCCGCCACTGCGTTGTACGCCTCTGCGCCGCGGCAGGTGCGGTCATATGCGTTGATGGGCTTTCCGTGGCTGGGTGCTTCGGAAAGGCGAATGTTCCGGGGGATAACGGTGGTGTACACCTTTCCGGGGAAGAAACGCTTGATCTCCTGGGCCACCTGGATGGCCAGATTGGTGCGCCCGTCGAACATGGTCAGCAGCACACCCTCGATCTCCAGCTTCGGGTTCAGTCCCCGGCGGACGATTCGCACCGTGCCCATCAGGTCGCTGAGCCCCTCCAGCGCGTAGTATTCCCCCTGCAGCGGCACCAGCAGGCTGTCCGCCGCGCACAGGGCGTTGAGGGTCAGCAGCTCCAGGGAGGGGGGGCAGTCGATGAATATGTAGTCGTAGCGCTCCGCCACCTGATCCAGGGCTCGCTTCAGCAGGAACTGGCGGCCCTCCATGTCGATCATCTCTACGCCTGCGCCGGCCAGAGCCTTGCTGCTGGGCAGCACATCGCCAAACGGGGTGTTGACGATGACCTTTTCCGTCTCCACGCCGTTGATGAGTACATCATACACGCCGTTGGAGCGGGATTTGTCCACGCCCATGCCCGAGGTAGCGTTGGCCTGGGGGTCAAAATCACACAGCAGCACCTTGGCACCCTTGGATTTCAGCACGGAGGTCAGATTCACGCAGGTGGTGGTCTTGCCCACGCCGCCCTTTTGATTCACGATTGCAACAACTTTAGCCATTACCCCACCGCTTTCCCATAATTCTTGTTTGCACCTTATTATATACCAAGTATGCGGCACCTTTCAATAGATTATAATAAAAAATTTGCAAGGAGTTTGTTTCATGTGAAACATTTTCCGCAAATTAGCACAAAAGGGGGATGTTTCACATGAAACATCCCCCTGCGAGAAGTATAACTCAAATCAGCAGTACTCCGCTGCGCCCCGGCAGGGTCAGCCGCACAATGCCGTCTGCGGCCAGAAACTGCTGCCCGGTCATAGCGTCCGTGGCCAAAGCACCCGCCCAGGGAATAGCAGACTCCAGATCTTCCGCTCCGGCGTTCAGCGCCGCCACGGTCACCTCCGCCTCGGCCCGGCGCTCCAGCACCAGCCCGCCGCCCGCCGCATAGAGATACCGAATCTGCCCGACCTGCAAAGACAGCCGCTCCCTCCGCAGCTGCCCCAGCCGCCGATACCAGGCCAGCAGGGACTCATCCTCCTGCCCCCAGGGGTAGGTACGTCGATTCAGGGGATCCTCGTACCCCTGCATCCCGGCCTCATCCCCGTAATATACTGTGGGCGACCCGGGGAAGGCGTACAGCAGCAGCGCCCCCAGCATCAGCCGCTGTCGGGCCAGCCGATACCCGGCAGGGGAGAGACGGGCCTCTGCCCGCGCCTCCTTGCTCTCCGGAACAGGCTCCCCGCCCAGCAACGTCAGAATCCGGGGCGTGTCGTGGGTGCCCAGAAAATTCATGGCGCTGTAAAAAGCAGGGGAGGGGTAGTGCTCCCGAATCTCCTCCATGCTCTCCCGGAAGGCCCCGGCGTCCCCACCTAACAGCCAGGCCAGGGCCGCCGTGCGGAAGGGATAGTTCATCAGCCCGTGGGTTTCCCGGCCCAGCAGATAGCGCCGCCGCCGGTCGTAGGCGATTTTGTTGCTGCCGTCCTCCCACACCTCACCGATGAGCACCGCCCCGGGCTTTTCCTCCTCCATAGCCCGGCGAATCTCCGTGATGAAGTCGTCCGGCAGCTCGTCGGCCACATCCAGTCGCCAACCGTCCGCGCCGCACCGCAGCCAGTGGCGCACCACCGAGTCCTGCCCCCGGATGATAAACTCCCGGTACGAATCCTGGTTTTCCTCCACTGCCGGCAGGGTCTTGATGCCCCACCAGGCGTCGTACTCCTCCGGCCACCGGGTGAAATGATACCAATTATAATAAGGGGACTCCCGGGACTGGGCCGCCCCCACCTCCGGGTATGACCCGTCTGCGTTAAAATATCGGCTCACGCTGCCTGTGTGGTTGAACACCCCGTCCAGCAGCACGCGCATTCCCCGTCTATGGGCCTCCCGGCACAGCGTCCGGAAATCCTCCTCCGTCCCCAACATGGGGTCGATGGCCAGATAGTCGGCAGTATTGTACCGGTGGTTGGAGGCCGCCTCGAAGATGGGGTTGAGATACAGCGTCGTCACCGACAAGCTCTGCAAATAGTCCAGCTTCGCTGTGATTCCCGCCAGATCGCCGCCAAAGAAGTCGCAGTTGCGAATTTCCCCCTGGGCGTCCGGCAGATAGTCCGGCGTGCCCGCCCAGTTTTCATGGACAGTCCGCCGACCCACCATCCCCTCTGGCCGGGGCATGCGGCTGCGGCAGAACCGATCCGGGAAAATCTGATAGCTGACCCCCTGACCGAACCACCCGGGGGTGCGGCTCTGGCCGTCATACACCGTCAGCTGCCAGCGTCCGCCGTTTTTGTCCAGGCGAAGGACCTGCCCGTCGGGCCGCGTCAGGGAAAAGGCGTACCACACCAGCTCCGGCTCCTCCGGCGTCCGGTATACGCACCGGAGCGCCCCGTCGGCCCAGGTCATGGGGATGGCCCGCTCCTGCCCGGAAAATTCTTCCAGGAGCAGCAGCTGCCCGCCTGTGACCTCCTCCGGCCCGGCAAACACGGAAAAAGACACTTCGGTGCCGCAGGGCGCGGCACCGAAGGGAGATTTACAGGCGGGATCTCTGGAATTAAAATAGATAGACATAGACATGCTCCTCATTGCAGCAGGGTATTTTCCCCTGTGACGGTGGTGTCCGTGGAGGCGCTGGAGAAGTAAGCGTTGATGATGTCCCGGGCGATGGGGGCCAGGTAGGAGCCGCCGTCGCCCTGCTCAACGACCACGCACACAGCGATCTGGGGATCGTCATAGGGGGCGAAGGCCACGAAGCAGCCGTTGGCCAGCTGGGAGTTGGTCTCGGCGGTACCGGTCTTGCAGCCCACGGGGACGATGCACTTATTGAACACATAACTCAGGCTCCCTGTGGCCAGGTTGCGCATGCCTTCCTTCACGGCAGCCAGGGTGCTGTCGCTGATGTCCACGTGATTCAGCGGATCCTTGTTGTAGGCATAGACCACGGAGGAGTTGTCGTAGGACTTGGCGTTTTTCAGCAGATGCGTTTCATAGTGGTCGCCGCCGGAGACCAGTGTGGCCACATAGTTGGCCATCTGCAGGGGAGTAAACAGGTTGTAGGACTGGCCGATGGCGGCGGTGATGGTCTGGCCGTCGGTCCACTCCTCACCCAGGGCCTCTGCGGTCTCGGGGCTGGCCAGCATACCGGTGGAATCGCCGATCTCAATGCCTGTGTGCTCACCCAGGCCGAACTGCTTGGCGTAGCTGTCCAGCCGCTGGATGCCCGTGAGCCGACCTACCTCATAGAAAAAGTAGTTGCACGATACCGTAATGGCCTGGGACACATTCACGGCCCCGTGGGTGCCGCCGGTGGAGCTGTAGATCCAGCAGCGGGGCTGGGGGAAGGAATAGTAGGTGTAGATGCCCCTGTCCACAATGGTGGTGGAGGGGGTGATGATACCGGACTCCAGCGCGGCCACTGCGGTGCAGGGCTTGAAGGTGGAGCCGGGGGCATAGGTGCCGTCGGTGGCGCGGTTGAACATGGGCAGGGAGCTGTCCTTGCTCCAGGTGTCGTACATCTCGTCCCACTTGTTCAGGTCGTAGGTAGGATAGCTGGCCAGGGCCAGCACCTCGCCGGTGCCCACGCCAACCACGGCCGCCGCGCCGCCGCGGGCTACGCCGTCGGCCTTGGTCATGGAGCGGATGGTGTTTGCCAGGGACTCCTCCGCTGCCTTCTGCAGATCCAGGTCGATGGTCAGCGCTACGGTATTGCCGGGCTGAGGCTCCTTGGCGTAGAGCTCGCCAGTGACCTTGCCGCTCTTGTCGGTGGTCACCAGCTTCATGCCGTTGACCCCGTGGAGATACTCCTCAAAGGCCTCCTCCACGCCGCCCTTGCCCACCAGGGCATCCATGGAGTAGCCCTTGTCCTTATACTTACTCCAGTCCTCGGCGAAAATGCGGCCCACCCGGCCCAGGATATGGGCGGCATACTGGGTGTTGTATACCCGCTGGCTGGAGGTGCCGGTGGAAACGCCTGCGTAGTGGCCGTCCACCACCTGACTGATGACCTTCACCGACACGTCCTCGGCGAACACATAGCCGCCGGATACGTCAGCGCCGTAGCGCACTCCGGCGATGAGCCGGGCCTGGTCGGCGGAAAAATCGTCGGAAATTTTATAGATCTTACGCAGCATATCCACCAGCTCTCCGCCGCTGATAGAGAGAGTGATCTCCTCCTTCCCCGTGTAGGGGATGTCGTGGCTGTCCAGCCAGTTGAGGAAGGTTTCGCCGGGTGTGCTGCTTGTGAGGGCATAGGGGGCCGCACTGGTCAGCGGCAGGGGATCGGCCCATGTGACGCTCTCCTGCTGGCACAGCTGGATCAGCCGCCACACGGCGCTGTTGCAGGCGGCATCATCGTCGAAATTCTCATCGGAGAATTTCAGGGTATAGGTCAGTCGGTTGGACACCAGCACCTTGCCGTTGCGGTCGGTGATGATACCCCGGCTGGTCTCCACGGTCTCCCGCTTGGCGGTGCTGGCCACGGACTGGGCCCGATAGCGGTCGCCGTTGATGACCTGGTAGTAAAACAGCAGCCCGCCGAAGAGCAGCAGCGCCGCTGCCAGAAAGCTCAGCAGCACGATCAGCCGACGGCGGTAGGGGTTGGATTTTTTCAAGAGAAGCTCGCCTCCTTATCCGGGGTATGGGTGTCTTATTCCCGCTGAAAGGTCTGCCGGATCCGGTAGGCCGGCAGGTAGACCAGCGGCATCAGCGGCAGCGTCAGCAGCAGCTCCTTGCCTATCAGCAGGGCCGCAGCGGAGAGGGGGACGCTGACGGAAGCGTTGAGAAACAGCGTGTTCAGCAGCCCCGAGCATACGATGCTCAGCACGCCGCACAGCATGCAGCAGAAGAAGGGCCAGGAGAGTACCTTGGTGCTCAGCAGCCGGGAGGCCACCAGCACCACGATGAATGTCACCGTGTAAAAGCAGGGGATCACCCCCGGCATGGTGATATCCAGCAGCATCCCCAGTACCAGCGCGTAAATGGCGCTCTCGTGGGCCGGTTCCAAGGCGGCCACGGTGGCCACCAGCACCGGAAACAGGAACGGATGCACCCCCCAGATGCGCACATGTACCAGGGCAAACACCTGCAAAAGGATGAAAAAAAGCGTCATCAGGGCATAAAACAGCCACTTGTAAACGTAGTCACGATGTCCCATAGTGCCGCCCTCAGTCCACAACGTCGAAGGAGGTGATGATGAACACCTCCACCAGGTCGGCGGGAGTTACCCTGGGCTGCACCACGGCGTACTGGGTCAGGCCCGAGTCGTCGGTGCGCACGTCCTCCACCGTCCCGATGACCAGGCCCGAGGGGTAGTAGCCGCCCAGACCCGAGGTGAGCACCAGGTCGCCGCCCACCGGAGGATTGGTGCCGGTGAGGTAGTTGAGCTTCAGCTTGTCGCTGTGCATCAGGGACAGGTCGCCCATGGCCACGGAGGATTCCCCCGTGCGGAACACCGTGGCGCCGAACTGGGCCTGGGTGTCCAGCACCGTGGCCACGGTGCACCAGTTGAGCCCCGCCTCGGTGACAACGCCCACCAGGGCGCCGTTTTCATCCACCACGCAGTTGTTGACCGCCACGCCGCTGCTGGTGCCGCGGTTCAGGGTGAGGGTGGAGGCCCAGTTGGAGTTTTCGTACTGGGTGACCTTGGCGCTCTCGAATTGGAAATCCCGCCGCTGCTGGCGCAGATTCAAAAGGTTGCGCAGACGCTGGTTCTCCTGGCTGTCGGTCTGGGCCTGGCGGTTGGCATCCTCCAGCTCGGCCACGCGCTTGCGCAGCTCCTCGTTCTCCTTCTTCAAGGTCTCCACATTCTCAAACTTATCGGAAATGGAGCCGAACCAGTTGCCGATGGCAGCTCCGGCGGAGCGGAAGGGGGAGGCGATGGTCCCGGCGATGTTATTCAGCAGGCCCGTTCCGGCGGCGGAAAGGATGGACAGAGTCAGCACGATCACCACCGCCGCCGCCAGGATCCAGATACCGGTTTTGTTGAAGAAATTCTTCATAAATCTTACTCCAAAAGGTCAATTTCAAAGGTTTTCAGCATTTCTGCCAGCATTTCTACTGGCAGGCCCATGACGTTGAAAAAGTCGCCGTCAATGCGCCGGACCAGCAGCGAGCCCTTGCCCTGCACGCCGTAGGCTCCGGCTTTGTCCATAGGCTCCCCGGTGCGGATGTAGGCGCGCAGCTCCCGCTCCGTGGCGGGCCGGAAATACACGTCCGTGCTCTGCGCCCGGGTGAGGATCACATCCCCCCGCCGCACGGTAACGCCGGTGCACACCGTGTGCCGGCGGCCCGCCAGAGCCGTGAGCATCTCCAGGGCCTGGGCCTCGTCCTTTGGCTTGCCCAGTCGCTTGTCGTCCAGGAAAACCATGGTGTCGGCGGTGATGATCAGCTCATTCTCATCGCACAGGAGCCTGGCGGCATCCGACTTTTCCCGGGAGATATAGCACACCGTCTCCTCGGGGGAGAGACCGGCGGGATAGCTCTCCTCCACCTCCGGCACCCGGACGGTAAAATCCGTGATGCCCATGCGGCCCAGCAGCTCTTGCCGCCGGGGGGAACCGGAGGCCAGAACGATCTTAGACATTTTCCTTACCTCCCTGTAGACCCGAAGCCGCCGGTACCCCGGCAGGTGTCGTCCAATTCGGCTGCCAAAGTGACTACCGGCCTGACTACCGGAACTACCATCAGCTGGGCAATGCGGTCCCCGGGCAGCACTATATGGGTCTGCTCCGACAGGTTCACAAGACCCACGGAGATTTCTCCCCGGTAGTCGCTGTCAATGACGCCGACGCCGTTGGAAAGGCACACGCCCTTTTTCACGCCCAGACCGCTCCGGGCGAAGAGCAGGGCTACATAGTCCGCCGAGGGCAGCGCCATAGCAAGGCCCGTGGGGATCACCGCCCGGCCTCCGGGGGCCAGAGTGACCGGCTGGTCGATGCACGCCTGCAGATCCATGGCGGCCGAGCCGGGGGTGGCAAACTGCGGCAGGGGGATCTCCCGGCCGATCTTCGGGTGCAGGGCTTTGAATTTCAGTTCCATGGGGGCTACCTCTCAAAAAAGCAAATACAAATAGCGATAATTTACGACAATAATACAAAATGTATATATCCAATGGGGTTCACCGTCCACCGACGGCGGAAACTTCCAAAGGGAATCTTCGTAGGGATCACTCCACGCCCCGGTAAAACAGACCCCTTGTGAAGTCCTGGGGCGTCGGCGCGCCCTGGCCCTGGTAGCGGCGCAGAATGTTCAGCGCCTCCTCTGCCGTCTCCGTGGTAAAGCGGAGCCTTGCCCAGTGCAGACCGCAGTTTGTCCACTCGGGCTTATCCGCCAGGTACAGGGGCCTGCTGTTTTGTATCTCCGGCCGGCAGCCGTAGCCGCACAGCACCGGAAACTGCGCCCCGGTGCGGTCGGTGAGCACGCCGCCGTTTCCGCCGCTGCATCGCCCACTGCACCGCAGGGGGCAGTTCTCTGTGACCATCAGCGGCAGCCGTCCGTAGACCACCGCCTCGCAGGGGAGGTATTTTTTCAGATCACGCACCTGCTGGTGCCGCAGCTCAGCGGAGACCGTGACGCTGCTTAGCCCCAGCTCCTGCATGAGCAGCAGGGCCCGGCTGTTGAATACGTTCATGCCCAGATCGCCCCGTACCTCAAGGCCCAGGCCCTCCACAATGGGCAGGTGTCCCAGATTGCTCACGGCCACGGCGGCCAGCTGGGGATTCTTCCGGAGGATTTGGCGGAAGACCTCCTCGTCCTCCGTGCGGAAGATCCGGGGCAGCACGGCGCACAGCTTCGTGTGTCCGGCGTACTCGTCCAGATCCACCTCCTCCAGCAGAGAAAGGGGCAGGTACAGATATTCCACGCCCCTGGCCAGCTCCTCTGTCAGCTGCCGGGCGTAGGTGACGGAGGCCGTCAGGCTGGGCGCGGCGGTATAGCCCTCCGCCGCCGGCAGGGCCGGGGTGGGGAAGACCCGCCGCGCAGGCGGCTGCACCAGCAGGGCCCGGAGCTGCGACAGGGCATCCCGCCGCAGGGCGTTGATGCTTCCGGCGGAGAGCATCAAGCCGTCCTCCAGAGAAATCTCCATCTCCCGGCAGGTGAAGACCGTTCCGCCGGTTTTTTGCAGGCGGGAGCGCAGCTCGTCCTCCGTGAGGGCGCGGCTGCGGGCCGTCTCGGGCACGGCGCCGCGCACAGTCACGCTGCGCCCATCGGGCAGTGCCGCCGTGAGGGCGGCCGCTTCCCCCGCCGCGATCCGGCAGGAAAAGGCTACGGGCACCGGGCGGTTTTCCACGCCGTTTTCATAGGTCTTGCGCACCTGGGCGAACCACTCCTCCGGCCACCGGGCGCTCTCCGGCCGCATGCCGAACATCCGGGGGCCTTTTTGGCCCAGCCAGTAGCCGTCGGTGAACCCGGAGCGGGAAAAGGCCCGCTCCAGCTGGGCGTGCTCCTCCGCCGTGGGGGGACGCTTTTCATCCAGCAGCCGGCGGTAAATACCCGTCACCGCCGCCACATACTCCGGCCGCTTCATGCGTCCCTCCAGCTTCACGCAGGCAACGCCCATCTGCGCCATCTGGTTCAGATAGGGGGCGAGGTTATTGTCCTTCAGGCTCAGAAGATACCCGGATTTTTCGCCCACGGTATACGGCAGGCGGCAGGGCTGGGCGCAGGTGCCCCGGTTGCCGCTGCGGCCGCCGATCATGGCGCTCATGGCGCACTGGCCGGAGTAGCACATGCACAGGGCCCCGTGGGCGAAGACCTCCACCTCCGCTCCGCAGGCCCGGCAGATGCCCTCCACATCCCGGGCTGAAAGCTCCCGGGCCAGCACCACCCGCTCCATGCCCAGCTCGGCGGCGCGTTTAGCCCCCGCGAGGGTATGCAGGCTCATCTGGGTGCTGGCGTGGAGGGGCAGATCCGGCGCTGCTGTCCGGGCCAGCTGCCACAGGCCCCAGTCCTGCACCAGCACCGCGTCCACGCCCCAGGCGCTTGCCTTGCGGAGCGTTTCCGCCGCGTCGGGCAGCTCCCGGTCCGTCAGGAGGGTGTTGAGGGTGAGATAGACCCGAACCCCGCGCTCGTGGCAGTAGGCCACGGCGGCGGCAAAGGTCTCGTCGGTAAAATTCCGGGCGCTGCGGCGGGCATTGAAGCTGCCCAGCCCCATGTACACGGCGTCCGCTCCGTTCTGCACGGCGGCCAGCAGCGCCTCCGGCGATCCGGCGGGGGCAAGCAGTTCCATAAACTTACTTCTTCCCCTGCTGGGCCCGGAAAAGCTGGCGCTTAAGGTCGGAGACCTCGCTCTTGGCCTGGGCGGCCTCGTCCAGATAGCTCTTCACCTGGCGGCGCAGATTCTCTGCGGACTGCTCGTTCTTGAGCAGCTCATCCGCCAGGTTCACGGCGGCCAGCACCGCCGCGTCATTACGCCCCACCTTGACGCCGGCGATGACCTCCTTCATCTTCTTGTCCACCAGGGCGGCCACCTGCTCCATGTAGGCGGTGCTCTCCTCGGCCACCAGGGTATAATCTTCTCCGCAGATGCTCACTGTGATTCGGTTTGCCATAGCTGCCTCCTGTTTCCCATATGATCCGCATAATTAATCACCTTATTATAACACATTTTCCCGGCGGCGGAAGTATTTTCTGGCCGAAAACAAAAAATTAACAAATAAACCCGCCCCGGCGGCTTTACGAAAAAGGGGTTTTCGTGTAAAATGTAATCTGCATTACTGTGCAGACTAAAAAAGCCTCGCAGAGTTCGCGTCCGCAGACGCGAAAAATTCAAATCTTTTTGGCGGAAAAAACGGAGCTTCTTCGCCAGAGATAAAAAGGAGGTGCGCCCATGGCGGGCTATATCATACCGGACAGGGAGAAGACCCTGGTGCTGCCGGCGCGGCAGGTGGACGCACTGGTGCAGGCGGCGGACGGCGACGCGGCGCTGCTGTACCTGACCCTCATGCGCGCGGAGGACGCCGTGACGGCGGAGCAGCTGATGCGGCGGCTGAATATGAGCGCCCTGCGGCTGCAGGCGGCCCAGAGTAAGCTGGAGGGCATGGGCCTGATCCAGATGCAGAGCCTGCCCGCCCCGGAGCCGGCGGCCCGGCAGGCGGAATATACCGCCGCGGAGCTGGAGGAAATGCTGCGGGATCCGGAGTTTGAGATGCTGGTGGGGGAGACGGAGCGCTGCCTTGGCAAAAAGCTCACCACCATGGACCTGCGGCGTCTGGCCAATCTGCGCCACGAGGTGGGCCTGTCGGCGGATGTGATCTTCCTGCTGGTGCGCTACTGCGTGGAGGAGCAGGAGCGGCGGTTCGGCCAGGGGCGCAGGCCCACGGTGGCCGCTGTGGAGAAGGAGGGCTACTACTGGGCCAAGCGCGGCCTGTTTGACCAGGAGGCCGCTGCCCGATATCTGCGCACAGCCGCCCGGAAGCGGGAGGAGACGGCGCAGTATATGGCGGCCATGCAGATGGGCGACAGGCGCCCCGTGCCGTCTGAGGAAAAGTACATCCTGCAATGGATGGAATGGGGCTTCTCCCCGGAGATGGTGGCCCTGGCCTACGAGAAAACGGTGATGAAAAAACAGGGCATGGACTGGCGATACTTAAACGGCATCCTGCGCCGCTGGGACAAGGACGGCCTGCGGACGCTCCAGGAGGTGCAGGCGGAAAAGCGGCCTGAAAAGTGGACGGAAAAGCCTGCTCAGGGCAAGAAGAAGGCCATCGAGGAATATATGAAATGGTAAAACGATCCGGCGGAAAACTGCGTTTTTTCTGCCGGCGGCAAGGGATAAGGGGGCAGAGATATGGCATACGATGGAAGGATCATGCGCCGGGCGCTGCAGCAGTTTGAGGAGGACAAGCAGCGCCGGGCGGCACAGCGGTCGGCCCGCCGCCAGCGGATCTGCCGGGAGATCCCCCGGCTGGAGGAGATTGAAACGGAGCTGCGGGGCACCATGGGGCGCATCATGACCGAGGCTCTGGGCAGGGGAGAGGACCCTGCCCCGGCTCTGAGCCGAATCCGGGCGGAAAACATCCGGCTTCAGCGGGAACGGGCACAGCTGCTGACAGACCACGGATACCCCGCCGACGCCTGGGAGGACAGGCCCCGGTGCGTACTCTGCGGGGATACCGGCTACTGCGGCGGCAGGGTCTGCGCCTGTCTGCGGAAATATTATGCCCAGGAGCAGATCAAGAGCCTGAGCAGCCTGCTGGATGTGGGCAACCAGAGCTTTGACACCTTTGAGCTGGACTGGTATGACACGGAGCCGGGGGAGTTCAGCCGCAGCCCCCGGGAGACCATGGAGCGGAATCTGGCGGTGTGCCGGCGGTTTGCCGAGGGCTTTGGCCGGGAGGGCGGCAGCCTGCTGCTGTTCGGCGATCCGGGCCTGGGGAAGACATTTTTATCCGCGTGCATCGCAAGGGTGGTCAGCGAGGACGGCTTCTCCGTGGTGTATGACACGGCGGGACATGTATTTGCCCGGTGCGAGGCGGCCAAGTTCCGGGCCGAGGAGGAGCCGGAGGCGGCAGAGGACGTGCGGCGGTTTGAGACGTGCGATCTGCTGATCCTGGACGACCTGGGCACGGAGATGACCACAGGCTTTGTGCAGAGCGCCCTGTACCAGCTGGTGAACGGCCGCCTGCTGGCGGAACGGAGCACCATCATCAGCACCAATCTGACCCCGCCCCAGCTCGGCAGCCGCTACGGCGAGGCCATCCGGTCCCGGCTGGAGGGGGAGTACACCATTTTGCCCTTTATCGGGGAGGATATACGGAGGCGGAAGCGAAAAAACACGTGATGCGCTGTACATCCGCCAGGTAATATGCTATAATAGATGACATGAAGGAGTAGGAAAAGCCATGACCGATACCATTGCCGCCATTGCCACCGCACGCTCTCCTGCCGCTATAGGCATCGTGCGTATCTCCGGGCCGGAGACGATGCGGGTGGTGGATCGGGCCTTTGCCGCCCGGAGCGGCAGGCCCGCCGCCGAGCTTCCGGCGCGCCGGATGGTCTATGGCCGGATGCGCACGGCGGAAGGCGAGGTCATTGACGATGGGCTGTGCGTGCTTTTTCCCCCGGAGAGCAGCTATACCGGCGAGTGGTCGGCGGAGCTGCACTGCCACGGATCAGCCGTGGTGCTGGAGGAGGTGCTGCGCTGCGCCTTTGCTGCCGGCGCCCGGCAGGCCAGAGGGGGCGAGTTTACCCAGCGGGCCTTTCTCAGTGAGCGCATGGACCTCATTCAAGCGGAGGCGGTGGCGGATCTCATCGACGCAGAGACCGCCGAGTGCGCCCGGAACGCCGCGATGCAGCTCTCCGGTGCAATGAGCCGGGGCGTGGAGCAGGTGTATGAGGAGCTCATGGCCATCACCGCCCGGTTTTACGCGGCAGTGGACTATCCGGATGAGGACATCGAGCCGCTGGAGCGGCAGGAGATCGCCGAAACCTTGGGTCGGTGCGGCAGCGCGCTGGCACGGCTGCGGGATACCTTCCGCCGGGGGCAGCTTTTAAAGGAGGGCATCCCTACAGTGCTGCTGGGTCTGCCCAACGCGGGGAAATCCTCCCTGCTCAACGCCCTGTTGGGCTACGACAGAGCCATCGTCACCGAGGTGGCAGGCACCACCCGGGACACGGTGGAGGAGAAGGTCCGCGTCGGCGGTCAGCTGCTGCGTCTGTGCGACACGGCGGGCATCCGGGAGACCCGGGATGGCGTGGAGCGGATCGGCGTGGATCGGGCCGTGGCGGCGGCGGAGCGGGCGGCGCTTTCCCTGGTGGTGCTGGACGGCTCTGCGCTCCTCACCGGGGAGGAGGAGCGGATTTTTGCTCTGGCCGGGAAGGCGGAGCACGCGGTGCTGATTGTGAATAAAAGCGATCTGCCGCAGCAGGCGGCGCTGGAGGAACTCCGGGGCCGGTTTGCCCATGTGTGCCATGTCTGCGCCCGGACGGGCGAGGGCGTGGAGGAGATCGAGAAGATTGTACGGGAAATTTACCCCCAGCCGGTCAGCTCCGCCGGTGCACTGCTCACCAACAGCCGGCAGGCGGAGGCCGTTCAAAGGGCCGCAGCGGCGGTGGATCGGGCGCAGACAGCCCTGGAGGCGGGGCTGACGCCGGATGCGGTGCTCACCGATGCCGAGGAGGCCCTTTCCGCCCTGGGCGAGCTGACGGGCAAAAGCATCCGGGAGGATCTGGTGGCCAACATCTTCTCCCGCTTCTGCGTGGGGAAATAGCCGAAGCGCCGCCGGTGGCGGAAGAAGCGAGGCTATTTCGAGGAAGCGCCCCGATTGGCGGCCACGGTAGTGGCCGGGAATCGGTTGGCGCGACGGTGGGCAAGAATAGCCGAAGCGCCGCCCGATGCCGCAAGCACCCCTTGCAAAAAAATATGTCATTGCGAAGCCAGTGCGCACACTGGCTGTGGCAATCCGTGGTACCCGCGCACTGCACCCCTTGTTTTGTCTCCGGCGGGGCACTTTCTGCCAACAGCGGCAGAAAATACCCAAAGAACGCCGCCAAAACCAATGGTTTTGGAATCCTTTGCGCGCCTGGGATGGATTCCGTGTGAAAAACCTCCTACCACGCGCACCGAATGCGCAGGTTTACCGCCGTGCTTTCGCGTCGTCTCTGCGCCACCATCCGCTGGCCGCTCACGCGGGCCCGCGCTGCCCTGGCGCGGCGGGGATGCCCCCCTGCGTCTACCATGCGGCGCGATGTGGGCATCGCGCCCTACGAAATTCTATCGATAAACGGTGCGTAGGGGGCGGCGTCCCCGACGCCCCGGTTCACCGCACTCCTTGCCACGCACCCGTAGGGCGGGGTGTCCACACCCCGCCGCCGATACGCACCGCACCTCCCGGCGGGGCACATCATACCAGCGGGCGAGGCAGAGCCCGCCCCTACGCATCGCAAGAAAATACCCCGCACCGCCTCCCTACCCTCCTCCGGCCCATCACAAAAAAATGACCGCCCACGGCGGTCATTTTTTTGTGCATTTATCGGGAATCCACCCCGTGAAACCTCTCGTACACCGCCCGGGCCACTGCTTTGGGCAGCGCCGCCTCCAGCTCCGGCAGCTCCGCCTGCATCACGGCCTTCACCGTGCCGAACTGCTGCAGCAGCTTCTTCCGCCGCACCTCGCCCAGCCCGGGGATGCCCTCCAGCCGGGACCGCACGGCGCTGCGGCTGTGCTTCTTGCGGTGGTAGGTGATGGCGAAGCGGTGGACCTCCTCCTGTATCTGCCCCACCAGGGCGAACAGCGGCGGGCTCTGCTGGATGCCCAGCTCCTGCCCCTGGGCCGTCATCAGCGCCCGGGTCCGGTGCTTGTCGTCCTTCACCATGCCCAAAACCGGCACAGAAAGTCCCTTTTCCGCCAGGGCCTGCTCCGCCACGGCGGCGTGCTGCTGGCCGCCGTCCATCAAAATCAGGTCCGGCAGCGGGCTGAATTTCTCATCCCCGTCCAAATACCGCTGGAGCCGCCGCCCCAAAATTTCCCGCATGGCGGCGTAGTCGTCCGGGTGGTCCAGGGTTTTCACCTGAAATTTCCGATAGTCCCGCTTCAGAGGCTTCCCGTCCTGAAAAACCACCATGGAGGCCACCATGTCGGCACTGCCGGTGTTGGAAATGTCGTAGGCCTCTATGCGGTGGGGCCCGGCGGAAAGCCCCGCCAGGGCACCCAGCTGCTCCAGGGTCTTGCTCACCCGCTCCGCCTCGGAGGTAATGCGCTCCGTCTCCTCCCGGGCGTTGCTTTGGGCCATGCGCAGCAGCTCCGCCCGCTGGCCCCGCTGGGGCACCCGCAGCCGCACCCGGTGGCCGCAGTCCCGGCTCAGCAGCTCCTCCAGGGCCTCCGCGTCCTCCGGCAGGGCCGCCACGCAGATCTCCTTCGGTGCTGCGCCCCGGCCCGCGTAATATTGCCGCAGCACGGCGGAGAGGGTCTCCCCCTCGTCCTCCTCGGCTCCGGCGGAGAGGACCTTCACCTCCCGGCCCAGGAGGTTTCCCTCCTCCATATGCAGCACGCCGAAGCCCCAGCGCACCTGGCCCCGGTACAGGCCCCATACATCCGTGTCGGCGCACACCCCGGCAATGACCCCCTGGGTCTTGCCCAGCACGCTCACCGCCCGAATGCGGTCCCGCAGGGCGGCGGCCCGTTCAAAGTCCAGCTCCTCCGCCGCCTGGGCCATCTCCTGTTCCATCTCCCGGGTCAGGGCCCGGTAGTGGCCGCTGAAAATACGCGCCGCCTGCTCCGTGCGCCGCTGATACTCCGCCTGTCCCGGCCCCTCCGGGCGGCAAAACCCATCGCATTTTCCGATGTGCTCGTTGAGACAGGGCCGCTCTTTTCCGATGTCCCGGGGAAATTTCCGGCTGCAAGTGGGGAGCTTCAGCGCCCCGCACACCGCCTCAATGGCGAGCCTTGTCTCCCGCCGCCCGCCAAAGGGTCCAAAGTACCGGGCCCCGTCCTCCTCCGCCCGGCTCACCAGGGAAAACCGGGGGTACGCCGCCCCCTTTTCCAGGCGCACAAAGGGGTAGCCCTTGTCGTCTTTTAACAGAATGTTATACCGGGGCATGTGACGCTTAATGAGCGAGTTTTCCAGCACCAGGGCCTCAAACTCCGACCGCACCAAAATGGTGTCGAACCGATCCACCTGAGACACCATCATTTTCGTCTTGCTGTTGTGGGAGGCGGTGTCCTGAAAATATTGGCTCACCCGGTTTTTCAGCTTCTGGGCCTTGCCCACATAGACCACCTGCCCGCCGCTGTCCATCATCAGATAGACCCCCGGCGCCAGCGGCAGGTCATTGGCCTTCTCCCGCAATTCGTCCTTGGTCACGGAGCCCCCTCCTTTCCGGCAAAAATCACATTGCGCCCCTTAGTATACCACGCCCCGCCCCCCGGGGCAAGAGCGGCCCACTCCCTTACAGGGAATGCAGATACACCTCCAAAAGCCGCAGAGCTGTCTCCTGCTGGGCCGGACTGCAGTGAGCCAGCCGCCGCAAAAGCTCCTCCTGCCGCAGGGCCACCGAGGAATGCTCCTCCGTCAGGATGTCGTCCGGGGAGACGGCTAAGGTCTGGCATATCCGCAGAAAGGTCTCTATCCGCATATTCACCCCGCCCCGCTCAATGTCGGCATAGGTGCGGTCCGAGAGCCCGGCCCGCTCGGCCACCTCCGCCTGGGTCATCCCCAGCCGCTTTCGGGCCGCCAGCAGTCGGTTTCCAATGGTCATCATGTCAAATAACAGCATCATTCTTCCACTCCTATATCATATATAGGAATTTTACCTCCTATATTCCTTGACAAGTAGGAAGAAAAGGTGTATTTTATAGGAAGAAAAGCTCCTATATGTAGAAAGAAAGGGTGGAAGTATGCGTAGTAAAGCTACTCGGATCATCTGTGCTAACTGTGAATACTGGACGGGAGGGCGTAGCTTAGGTCCGCTCAGCGAAAGCGGGGAGCCACAGACCGACCATAAGGGCTTCGGCAAGTGCCTGTGCCGGGAGAGTCGCTTCATAGACATCGAGCGCAAAAGTGACCAAAGATGCAAGAACTTCCACCGCTGGGCGGTGATTTGTCAAAAGCCATGATAAGAGGAAAACGGGCCACCGCACGCCGCCGCTGGCCCCTAATTTTGCTGCTGGCAGTCCTGGCCTTCCTGGCCGCGCTGTTTTTCCTGCGTGGCCGCACCGCCCCGGAGCCGCCCGCCCCGGCGGAGGAGGATACCCCGGCCCAAATCGCCATTCCCGGCTACGAGGGCCTCACCCTGCAGGCCGGGGCCAAAAAGCAGTCCCTCCGCCTGCCCAACCCCGCAGAAAACCACTGCTACTTTCAGATTTCCCTGTATCTGGCGGATGATACCCTCCTTTGGCAGTCAGACCTCATAAAGCCCGGCAAAACCTCCGCCCCCATCACCCTCTCCCGGCCCCTGGACCCAGGCGCCTACCCCGGGGCCACCCTGCGCTACGCCTGCTTCCGCCTGGACCGGGAGAAAACGCCCCTCAACGGCGCCGAAACGAAATTGACCCTCTGGGTTCAATAAAAAATGAAAAGGAGAAATAACCATGAAAAAGCTCACCACCCTGGTGCTGGCCCTGGCCTTGGCCGCCTCCCTGGCCGTCCCGGCTT
>URSX01000008.1 GCA_900550615.1 uncultured Eubacteriales bacterium | reverse complement strand
GCTCATAGACCTTGATGGTGCTGACGCTGGTCATCAGGCGCATCACCGGGCGCAGGCCCAGCTTTTGGGCGCCGTCTCCATAGCCGTAGAGCAGCAGACCCGGGCGCACCATGTCAAGCTTCATCTCCGGCCAGTAGGCCACGGCCCCGGTGTTGGCGCAGTGACGCAGGGAGAATTTCCGGCCCAGCTTCTGCTCCGCCTTCTGGATGACCGCTGTAAACAGGGCAAACTGCTCCTCCGTATAGGCGCGGCTGTCCGGGTTTTCCGGCTCGTCGGACACGGCGAAGTGGGTGAAAATCCCCTCCGCCTCCAGCCCCGGCAGGCGGCAGGCCTCACAAATGCCCTCCACGCCGCCATCAAAATGATCGCCGCTGACCAGGTAACCCAGGCGGGACATGCCGGTGTCCACCTTGATATGTATTTTCAGCGTGCCGCCGCAGCGCAGGGCCTCGGCACTGTACTCCAGAGCCTTGGCCTTGCAGGTAACGGCCTGGGTGATGTTATTTTCTATCAGCTTTTCCACCTGCTCCTTGGGGGTGTGTCCCAGGATCAGGATGGGCATGGTGATGCCTCCCCGGCGCAGCTCCATGGCCTCGTCCGCGCTGCTCACCGCCAGATAATCCGCGCCGCTCTCCTGCAGCACCCGGGACACCTGAATGGCCCCGTGGCCGTAAGCGTCCGCCTTCACCACGCCCAGGAATTTCACATCCGGTCCGATGTGCCGGCGCAGCTTTTCATAGTTTTCCCGCAGGGCGTCCAGATCGATGACCGCCCAGGTTCTCCGCAATGTAGATTCCATACAATTCCGCCTCTTTCATGCATTCTCGTTTGTATTTTCTCCCGTCTGGCAGGTGAACTGTGTAAAGGTCACGGTCAGCAGCACCTGGCCGTCCCGGCTCAACTCGGCAGCGTAGGGGGCAAAGGTCTCCGGCTGCACCCACAGGGTGCAGGAGAATTTCTCCCCGCCCTTCACCGAGGCATCCGTGGCCAGAAAGATATACGACTGGCCATCCATGCGATCCGTGCCCTCCCGGGTCACGAAGCCCTCCCCCGCCGCATACAGGAGCAGCGGCAGGCAATTGGCCGCCGACAGGCCGCTGCCGTCCCCTGCCGGCCAGACGCTGCCGTCATAGAGCAGCTGCATCTCCTCTGCCGTCACCGAGGCGCTGAGTCCCTGCAGGGCCTCCGGCTCCACAATAGTGGTGGTAGCGCCCTTGGCCCGGTCATAGGTGCCCGCCACGGTAAAGCTCCTGTCATCCGACGACAGGTGCACCACCACCTGCGCCTGCATCCGGGCTGTTTGGATGCTTTTGTAATAAGCCTGCACTGCCTCCCGCTTGGATGCGCCGCAGCCGGATAGCAGCAGGCACAGGGGAAAAAGCAGCAAAATACATTTTTTCACAGTATTGACCTCCCAACTGAATTGAAAGGCTCTCCGTATCCCAAAATATCGTCATTGCGAAGCCAGCGTGCAGTCTTTGATGGGTCTCCCCTTTTGGGGATTACGGATTCCCACGGTCGCTTCGCTTCCTCGGAATGACATTTTTCTATATTTATTTATAGGTTTTTCATGGCATAGGGTATCTGCTCTAAAAGATCCGTAGGGGTCATGCCCCGCTCGCCTTTGTCGGCGGCGGCCAGATCTCCGGCCCGGCCATGGAGCCACACCGCCGCGCAGCAGGCATCATAGGCTTCACAGCCCTGACCCAGCAGAGACAGGAGCATCCCCGCCAGCACATCGCCGCTGCCGCCCTTAGCCATGCCGCTGTTGCCGGTGCCATTCACGGCCATGCATCCGTCCGGCGCCGCCACCAGAGTATGGTGTCCTTTCAAGACCAAGTATACGCCGTAATTTTGAGAAAATGCCGCCGCTGCCGCTTCCCGTCCGCAGGAAAGGTCGCCGCCCAGGCGAAGAAACTCCCCCTCGTGGGGCGTTAGTACCGTGGGCGCGGTCCGCTTTTGCAGCAGCTCCACGCTTTGGCCCAGGGCGTTCAGGCCGTCGGCATCCAGCACCAGGGGCTTTTCTATGGAGAGCAGATTCCGCACCAGGGTATCCGTCTGCCAGTCCCGGCCCAAGCCGCAGCCTATGAGCACCGCGTCGCAGTCCGACGCACGCTGCCGGATAGACTCCTCCGCCAGGAGAGAGAGCTTTCCGTCCGCCGTCTCCGGCAGGGGGAAGGGCATGGCCTCGTCGCTCTTCACCGCCGCCACAGGCCAGACGGATTTCGGCACCGCCAGAAACACCAATCCCGCCCCGGTGCGCACCGCCGCGCGGCTGGCAAAAATCGGCGCACCGGTATAGCCCACGCTGCCGCAGACGCACAGGACCTTTCCGAAATTCCCCTTGTGCCCCGCCGGGTCCCTCCGGGGCAGAATCCCCCGCACACGGGAGCCCGTAATGGTCTGCATGATATGTGCCTCCTCTCTGTTTTTCTCTGCAATAGTATAGCACGATTTTGCCCCGGGAGCGATATTTTTTCGCTTTCATGGCGAAATTTTTCCCTTGAAATGCGGGAAGAAATGTGGTATAAAGGTACATATGCATGTGTAAAAAGCGTGGAACGGGAAAATCCGCACACATCGGCTTCCAAGAGAGGGTCAGTCACCGGCTGCAAGCTGGCCCGTGGCCCGATGCGGTGTTCGCCCGGGAGCTGCCGCGAGGAAATGCGCGGCCGGGTCAGCCTCCGTTATGGGGAAACGAGTGCGCATGGATCTTTCCTGCGAATTTGGGTGGTACCACGGAACGCTGTATGCCTTTCGTCCCTTAGTTTTGGGGAGGAAAGGTCTTTTTTTATCCCCGAACAAAACTGATTTTTTGTAAGGAGGAATCATTGCTGATGAAGGAAAAGCTGAATGAACTGCTCCAGGAGGGCAGGGAAAAAATTCTGTCGGCCAAGAACGAGACGGAATTGCAGGACATCAAGGCCGCCATTTTGGGCAAGCAGGGCGACCTGACGGCGCTGCTGAAGGAGGTGCCCAAGCTGGATGTGGCCCTGCGCCCGGAGATGGGCAAGGCCGTGAACCAGGCCAAGGCCCAGCTGACCGAGCTCATTGAGCAGCACCGAAACGACCTGAAGCTGAAGGCCTCCCAGATCGACGCCGACTTCGACATCTCCGTGCCCGGCTACCTGCCTCCTGCCGGCGGCCTGCACCCCATCACCCAGATGTGCTACGACCTGAACGACGCCTTCCGCTCCATGGGCTTTGAGATTTACGAGGAGGACGACATCACCAGTGAGCTCTACGGCTTCGATAATCTGAACTTCCCCCCCAACCATCCCGCCCGGGAGAGCATGGACACCTACTGGCTCTCGGGCCACGACAAGGGCGAGTGCTGGGATAAGCTCTGCCTGCGGCCCCACCTCACCGGCGGCTCCGTACGCTATATGCAGACCCACAAGCCCCCCTACCGCTTTGTGTACCCCGGCCGGGTGTACCGCAACGAGACCACCGATGCCCGCCACGAGCGCGCCTTCTTCCAGTATGAGGCGCTGATCGTGGACAAGGATTTCACCTTCGCCTCCGGCAAGGTGATGATCCAGAGCATTCTCTCCAAGGTCTTTGGCCGGGAGGTGCCGGTGCGGATGCGCGCAGGCTTCTTCCCCTTTGTGGAGCCGGGCTTTGAAATCGACATGGGCTGCCTGGTCTGCGGCGGCAAGGGCTGCTCGGTTTGCAAGCAGGTGGGCTGGATCGAGATCATGCCCGGCGGTACCCCCCACCCCAATGTTCTCCGGGCGGCGGGGCTGGATCCGGACGAGTACACCGGCTTCTATGTAAACATCGGCCTGGACCGCCTGGTGATGATGCGCTACGGCGTGGACGATGTGCGCCTGTTCCACAGCGCCGACCTGCGGTTTTTGAAGCAGTTCCACTGATAAAGGAGGGTTTTACACAATGAAAGTTTCTCTGAACTGGGTCAAGGACTATGTAAAGCTCCCTGACGATATGGACCTCAAGCGTCTTTCCTACGACCTGACCATGTCCACCGTGGAGGTGGAGGACGCCACGGATCTGTCTGAAAGCTTCCATAACATGGTAGTAGGCGTAGTGCAGCAGGTGCAGCAGCACCCCAACGCCGACAAGCTCCGTGTGTGCAAAACGGACATCGGCGGCGAAGTGAAGGACATCGTGTGCGGCGGCATCAATCTCCGTGACGGCATGAAGGTGGCCGTGGCCCTGCCCGGCGCCCACTGCCGCTGGCACGGCGAGGGTGAGCCGGTGGAGATCAAGGCCGCCAAGCTCCGGGGCGTGGAGAGCTACGGCATGATATGCGCCAGCAGCGAGATTGGCCTGTTTGACCTCTTCCCCTTCACGGAGGAGGCCACCATCCTGGATCTCTCCGACTTCGATGCCCCCGCCGGGACGCCCTTGGCCGATGCCCTGGATCTCCACGACATCATTCTGGAGATCGACAACAAATCCATGACCAACCGCCCGGACCTCTGGGGCCACTACGGCATCGCAAGGGAAATCGCAGCCCTCTACGACCTGCCCATGAATCCCCTGCCCCATTTTGACCGGAATGTTGAAAACACCGCGGGCCTCACCATCACCGTGGAGGACAGCGACCGCTGCCCCCGGATGACCGGCACGCAAATTGAGGGTCTGAGCGTGAAGCCCGCCCCCTACTGGATGCAAAATCGCATTTGGAAGGTGGGTATGCGGCCCATCAACGCCTTGGTAGATATTACCAACTATGTGATGCTGGCCACGGGGCAGCCCTCCCACGCCTATGACTCCGACCATATCGCCGGCCACATCATCGTCCGCCGGGCCGATGAAGGGGAAAAGCTCCGGCTGCTTAACGGCAAGGACCTGCCCCTGTCCAGTGACGACCTGGTCATTGCCGATGATGCCGGGGTGGTAGGCCTGGCAGGCGTTATGGGCGGCGCCAAGGATTCCATCCTCCCCGGCACTAACAAGGTGATTTTGGAGGTGGCCAACTTCCAGGCCGCGGGCATCCGCCGCACAGCCCTGCGCTATGACAACCGCACCGAGGCCTCCGCCCGGTACGAAAAGGCCATCGATCCCGAGCGCTGCGACCAGGCGCTGGATCTGTCCATGGCCCTGTTTGCGGAGCTGTACCCCGAGATGAAGGTCACGGGCTTTGTGGACTGCTATCCCAACAAGCTCCAGCGGGCGGAGATCGACGTGTCCCTGAACTGGCTGGAGCGCCGACTGGGCAAGCGCATCCCCAACGAGGACATCGCCAAAAAGATGGGCGAGCTGGGCTACGACCTGAACTTCGACGGCGACAACCTGCATATCGTGGTGCCTACCTGGCGCTCCACCGGCGATGTGTCCATCAAGGCGGACATTATGGAGGAGGTAGCCCGGATGTACGGGTACGAGAACTTCCGGGCCGCCCCCATCACCACCTCCTTTGACGGGGCCATCAACCAGCTGGATAAGGACCTGGAGCGGCGTATCAAGGAGTATCTGGCCATCCGCTGCGGGATGCAGGAGATCTTCACCTATCCCTGGATGACCGACCAGTATGTAAGCGCCATCCTGCAGGATACCACCGGCATCCTGGCCCTCTCCACGCCCCCCTCTCCCGACGAGAGCCTCATCCGCTCCTCGCTGCTGCCCAACCTGTGCAAGGCAGTGGTGAAAAACGAGCGGTTCTTCACGGAGTTCTCTATCTTCGAGTGCGCCCAGGTGTTCCGGGACGCAGACTATACCGCCCCCTATGACAGCCGGGAAAAGCTTCCCTCCCAGCGCAAGAACATCGCCGGTGCCTTTGCCGGCGACAGCAAAAATGTCACCGACCTCTTCCGCCGGGCCAAGGGCGTTATTGAGATGATGCCCCGGTACACCCACATGGAGGGCTTCACCTTCCGGCAGGAGGAAAAGCCCCTGTGGGCCGACGATGTGGTGTGGCTGAACATCTGTCTGGGTGAAAAGCGCATCGGCAACCTGGCCCTGCTGAATAAGAAAGCCTCCATGGCCTGCGGCATCAAGAACCTCAGCGTGATGCTCTTTGAGCTGGACGTGGTTTCCCTGGTGCCCTTCCGCTCCCGCACCAACTCCTTCACCCATCTGGCCGAGTTCCCCATGACGGACTACGACATCTCCCTGCTGTTCGACGCGGAGACCCAGTGGGCGGACATGCAGAAGATTCTCTCCGGCATCCACAACGAGCTTCTCCACGGTGCCGCCTTTGTGGATGAGTACCACGGCAAGCAGATCCCGGAGGGTAAGAAGTCCGTGACCATCCGCCTGACCATCGGCTCTGCGGAAAAGACCCTCACCTCTGCCGAGATCGAGGCCTGCGCCGCTTCCGCCGTAAAGAAG
Source organism: uncultured Eubacteriales bacterium (assembly GCA_900550615.1). Taxonomy (GTDB): domain Bacteria; phylum Bacillota; class Clostridia; order Oscillospirales; family Oscillospiraceae; genus Vescimonas. Next base: position 27,922 of record URSX01000008.1, on the reverse strand, counting down.
CTGGTGAAGAACCTGGGCGCGGAGCTGCGGGGTAAGTAACTATCCCGGTGAAAAACCGCAGTATGAGAGAAAATTTCCCCCACACGCATGTCGCTGCGAAAAATGATTTCCATCTTTTGCATCTGCGGACACAAGCTCTGCGAGGCTTTTTAGGTTTTTTCGATTTTCCTTTACTTTTTCATAAAAGAAGCATATACTATTTCCAGTAATCAAGAAAGGCGGTGTCCCCTATGGATGAATTTACCCGTAAATTCAATACGGCAGAGGATCGAGAGGAGCAGACCCACTATATTCTCTCCGCAGTGTATGACGCGCTGAAGGAGAAGGGCTATGACCCTATCAACCAGATCGTCGGGTACATTCTCTCGGAGGATCCCACCTACATCACCAACCACAACGGCGCCCGGACGCTGATCTGCAAGCTGGATCGGGACGAGATGCTGCAGGCGCTGGTGAAGAGTTATCTGGATCTGTAAAACGCCAAAACCGGGCTGCGGCTGCGCAGCCCGGTTTTTCGTTCCGTTTTTCAGGCCGGAAATTTGACAGACGAGCGCCCATATGCTATGATAGAAGATAAGTTATGGGAAAAGGAGTTGTGCTTTACTATGTCGGATGCAAAAAAGGGCGAGGGCCTTGTTTATAAAAACCATCCTCTGCGCCGGGTGGATAACCTGATCTATTACGGCAGCATGGCTGACGAATACATCGTTATGCTGCAGATCCTGGAAACCAAGAAGGAAAAGGATATGGACGTGGCTACCCGGGTCTCCGTGCAGCTGCAGCTCACCGCCCCGGATCTCAAGAGCCGGGATCGCGTGGTGAAGAAGTCCGAGAAGGACAGCCTGTACGCCGCCATGGACGTGGGCGCCATCTGGCTGGAGCGGGCTCTGGCCGGCAAATAATTCATCGATACGATCCACCCATATGCCAAAGGCACCTCACATCTGTCAGATGTGAGGTGCCTTTTTATTGTCCCCGGGCAGAGCCGGGAAACGATTTTATGATTCGTCCGCATTCTCCTTGGGCAGAACCAGATTCAGCAGCACGGCCATCAATGTCGCTATAACCACCGGCGACTTGCCGAATATCGTCGTCACCGCCTCCGGGAACTGACTCAGGGCCTCCGCCGCCTGGGATATACCCACGCCCAAGGCCGCCGACAGGCCCACCACGGTGGTATTCCGGGCGGTAATCCCCTCTTGGGATATAAGTTTCATACCTGTCATGGCAATGGTGGAGAACACCACCACCGTAGCGCCGCCCAGCACACACTGGGGAATGGTTGTGAGAATGGCTGAAATCTTCGGCACCACGCCCGCCAGCAGCAAAAACCCGCCTGTCAGGGCAAAGACCCAGCGGTTGACCACCTTATTGGTGGCCACGATGCCCACATTCTGGGAATATGTGGCCGTGGGCAGTCCGCCCAGCAGGGCCGTGAGCACATTGCTGACACCATAGGCGATGATGCCGCCCTGCAGCTCCCGATCCGTAGGCTCCCGGTTCATTCCGCCGACGGTGGTTGCCGTCAGGTCGCCGATGGCCTGGATGGAGTTGATGGCAAACAGCAGGCCCAGGGCAATGCAGCCGGAAAGATCAAAGGTCACACCGTAAGGCACGAATTTGGGCAATTCAAACCAGACCGCATCCGCGATGCCGGACAGGTCCACCATGCCGAACACCAGCGCCACTATATAGCCCGCAGCAATGCCCAGCAGGATCGAGGCCAGCTTGCACACGCCCTTTCCATGGTTCGTCAGCAGCAGCACCACCGTCAGCGTGAAGGCGGCGATGGCCCAGTTCTGCCACGAGCCATACACCAATGCCTCGGTCAGGCCCCGGTCCGTCACCACGGATTCATAGGTATTGCCGGTGCCGCCGGCCATGTAGTTGATGGCCGTGGGGTACAGGGACAGGCCGATGGTAAACACCACCGTGCCCGTGATCACCGGGGGAAACAGTCTGCGCACGGGACGGATAAAAATGCCCACCAGTGACGCCACGATGCCGCCCACGATCATAGCCCCCGCCACGGCGGACAGGCCGCCGCTGCCGACGATGGCCAGCATACTGGGCAGATAGGCGAAGCTAACGCCGAAAACCACCGGCAGGCCCGAGCCGAACCGGCCGCCGATGGGGAAAAGCTGTAAGAGCGTGGTCACGGCTGACATGACCAGCGACGCCTGGATCAGCAGGATCCGCTGGTCATGGGGCAGGCCGATGGCATTGGCAATGATGATCGCCGGCGTGACGCAGCCGACGATCATGGACACCAGGTGCTGCAGGGCCATGGATACGGCAATGCCCATGGGCGGGGTGCCGTTTAACTGAAAAAGCGCCTCCCGGCTGCTCTGGATCTTTCGCATGGGGCCTCCTTTGCTACGGGGTCTTCTCTCAAGATCGCCCCGAAATTTCGGGGATCATGGTCAGTATACCACAGTTTGCCCCATTCCAAAAGTTTTTTATGCCGGTATGGGCCCATTTTCGCCGCGAAGGACAGATGCAGGGCCGTTTTCCCCATTATCTGGCGATCTCCTGCACCGCCGCCACGGCGGCATCTACCTCCCGGGCCGTATTGTAGCAGGAAAAGCTGAAACGAACGGCCCCCTGCTCCGTAGTGCCCAGGGCCGCGTGCATTCGGGGGGCGCAATGGGCCCCGGGGCGGGTGGCAATGCCATAGTGCACGGCCAGCTCGTCGGACACGGCAGAGGAATCATAGTCCCGGATATTCAGCGCCACGATGGCGCACCGCTGCGGCGCGGAAAAATCCCCGTACACCGTGACGCCGGGCACGTCCTTCACGCCGTCATAAAACCGCTGCATCAGGGTATGCTCGGTCTGGCAGATGTCCTCCACGCCGCGCATTAGGATCACATCCAGCGCCGCAGACAGGCCCGCAATGCCGTGGCTGTTCAGCGTGCCGGCCTCCAGGCGGGTGGGGTATTCCCGGGGCTGGCGGCGGTCATAGGAGTGGACGCCGGAGCCGCCCACCTTCCAGGGATCGATCTCTACTCCGGGGCGGATGCAAAGCCCCCCGGTGCCCTGGGGGCCCATAAGCCCCTTGTGCCCGGTGAAGCACAGCACGTCCACACCCATTGCTTCCATATGGATGGGCACCGTGCCCGCCGTCTGGGAAGCGTCCACGATCAGAAGAGCCCCATGCCGGTGGGCAATGTCCGCAATACGGGCAATGTCCAGCAGGTTTCCGGTGAGGTTGGAGCCGTGAGTGCAGACGACGGCCCGGGTCTCCGGGCGCATCAGGCGCTCAAAATCGGCATAGTCCACCAGGCCCTTCCTGTCGGCGGGGACAAAGCTCAGAGCAACGCCCCGCTCCTCCTCCAGCCTGTACAGGGGCCGCAGCACGGAGTTATGCTCGCAATCCGTGGAGATCACATGGTCCCCCCTATGCAGAAGGCCGTTGATGGCGATGTTCAGCGCTTCCGTGGAGTTGGCGGTAAAGACCACATGATCCGCCCGCGGGCAGCCGAACAGCTTCGCCAGCTTCTCCCGGGTGCCGAACACCGTCCGGGAAGCCTCCAGCGCGCCGCTGTGAGCGCCCCGGGCGGCATTGCCCATAGTGGTCATGGCGTGCAGCACGGCCTCCATCACCTGGGGCGGCTTGTGCAGCGTGGTGGCGGCGTTATCCAGATAGATCATGAGTCCCATCTCCTCCCGTTTTCAAAAAAAGTATAGCAAACCAGCGGGCACAAGTAAAGGTGATTTTTTCTCTGGTAAGGGAGAAGTATTCGTTTTTTCCATGGTTTTCACCGCCGAAAGGCAAAGGGAGACGGACCTTGCGGCCCGTCTCCTTTTCTGGTCATAGTGCTCGTGTCTCTGCCGCTTCCCTCAGCACTCCGGATCCCGGGGCATGACGATGGCGGCGATGATGTAGGCCAGTATGCCGCTGCCGCCCAGTATGCAGAATGCCACCCAGCCCAGGCGCACCAGGGTGGGATCGATGTTGAAATACTCTGCGATGCCGCCGCAAACGCCGTCAAGTACCTTGTTCTTATTGGATTTGTAGAGTCTCTTTTCCATGGTAAATTCTCCTTTTATTTCTTTTTATATACTGCGGGCCGGGTGCTGCGCCTGGATGCGGATGGTATCCAGGGTGTTATAGAGAAAATGCGGGTTGACCTGGCTCTTCAGATAGAGCATAGAGAGCTTCTGCTCCACCAGCTGGGCCCGCAGGGCCTCGGGATTTTCCAGCGTGAGATAGAACGACAGGGTCATCAGAGTGATGCCCATGCCGCTGATGAGCCAGGTGTGGTGCAGTCCCTGGAGAGCACACCACGAACTCGATCATCAACGCCGCGCCGATGGCAGAGCGCTTCTTACGGTGCATGCGGCGCCCATTCATCACCAACAGCGCCGCGCACAGCACCAGGTAAAACGCCACCGCTCCATAGGGCACCAGCATATAGGGGCCGGAGGAATAGTTGCCCTCCGGTGTCTGCGTGTAAGTCAGCGGCAGGAGGAAATTGCACAGCTCTGCCAGAGCCGCAAAGGCCGTCACCAGAAGCAACGCGATCTCCATACGCAGCATGGCCCCACGCCCCCTTTTCTGCTATGATAACACAGATACCGCGATTTTCAGCTCGGATCGGAAATTTTTTGGGCCGTATTTCTCCTCCGGCTCCGCACCATAGCGGAAGTTGGCAGCACCAGGAGCAGCACCCGGCCCGCAGGATCATATATTCTTCATTTTACAGGAAAATCCGTCGGAGCGATAGGCCGCTTTTACAGCCGGATGTGTCAGATTTATAGATGCCCCCGTCACAGTGCTGCAGACGGAAAATCCCCCGGAAAACCCCGCCATAACAGGGGTTTCCGGGGGATTCTATCAGTCAACAATATCGACCGAAACCTTTACGCCGGTGCGCTGGGCATATGCCCGCACCACAGTACGGATTTCCTTGGCAATGCGGCCCTGACGGCCGATCACCTTTCCCATATCCTCGGGTGCCACACGCAGCTCCAGCGTCAAATCGTCCGCCTCGCCGGTCTCCGTCACCGTGACCTGCTCCGGATGATCCACCAGACTTCTGGCGATATAGAGCAGCAGTTCTTTCATGGCCGTACCCTCGAATTAAAGGACGTCGACCTTCTTCAGCAGGGCGCGAACGGTATCGGTGGGCTGAGCGCCGGTCTTGATCCACTCACGGGCACGGTCAGCGTCAATGCTGATCTCAGCGGGAGACACGCAGGGATTGTAGGTGCCGATCTCCTCAATGAAGCGACCGTCGCGGGGATAGCGGGAATCGGCCACCACTACGCGGTAAAAGGGAGCCTTCTTTGCACCCATTCTTCTCAGTCTGATCTTAACCATGGTAATTTTCCTCCAAATATAAATATTTTTTTATTGATAAATGCCGCTGCACTTATTTATGATGCTGGCAAAAAATCTTCGATTTTTTTGCCAAAAGGCTTGCAGCCTGCTGCGCGCATATTTTTGAGCCATAGGCTCAAAATTCCACACTTGCAGTCTGAGAGGTATTTTCCCCCACGCACATGTCGCGGTGAAAAATGATTTTAATTTTTCGCGTCTGCGGACGCGAACTCTGCGAGGCTTTTTGCGCCCTTACTTAAACCGCTTTTTCCGGCCGAAGCTGCGCATACCGCCGCCGAAGCCGCCCATGCCGCCCATCATTGCACCCATGCCGCGCATTTTGCCCTTGGTCATGGCCTTGGTCATCTGCTGCATGGCCTCAAAAGCCTTCAGCAGGCGGTTCACATCCACCACCTCCAGACCGCAGCCCGCGGCGATACGCCGCTTGCGGGAGGCGTTGAGGATCTGGGGATTCTCCCGCTCCTGCACCGTCATGGACTGGATGATGGCCTTGTTGTGGGCCATCTGCTTTTCATCGATCTGGCTGGCATCGAAGCTCTTGCCCAGGTTGCCGGGGAGCATGGAGGCGATCTGGCTCAGATCACCCATTTTTTGCAGCTGTTCCAGCTGATCCAGATAATCCGAAAGGGTCAGGCGGTTTTTCCGCAGCTTCTCCTCCAGCTTTTTGGCCTGCTTCTCGTCATACTGCTGCTCCGCCTTCTCAATGAAGGTGAGCATATCGCCCATACCCAGAATACGGGAGGCCATACGCTCCGGGTGAAACAGCTCGATCATGTCCAGCTTTTCGCCGGTGCCCACGAACTTGATGGGCTTGCCCGTGGCCGCCCGGATGGACAGGGCCGCGCCGCCTCTTGCGTCGCCGTCCAGCTTGGTCAGCAGCACCCCGTCGATGCCCAGGGCCTCGTCGAAGGCGGTGGCGGCGTTCACGGCATCCTGGCCGGTCATGGCATCCACCACCAGGAGGATCTCATGGGGATGGATGTTTTCCTTGATCCGCTTCAGCTCGTCCATCAGCTGCTCGTCGATATGCAGGCGGCCGGCAGTATCCAGGAACACGGTGTCGTTTCCGTGGTCGGCGGCGTATTTCAGCGCCTCCCGGGCGATTTTCACCGGGTCGCTCTGGCCCATTTCAAAAACGGGTATATCCAGCTGCTGGCCCACCACCTGCAGCTGCTTGATGGCAGCGGGGCGGTACACATCGCAGGCCACCAGCAGGGGCCGCTTGCCGTACTGGCGGCGCATGAGGCCCGCCAGCTTCGCGCAGTTGGTGGTTTTACCGGCACCCTGCAGGCCCACCATCATCACAACGGTGGGGCCCTTGGACGCGGTGGCGATGCGGGCATTGCTGCCGCCCATAAGCTCGGTAAGCTCCTGGTTCACGATCTTCACGATCTGCTGGGCGGGGGTCAGGCTCTCCAGCACGTCGCTGCCCACGCAGCGCTCAGTGACCCTGGCAATGAAATCCTTAACCACCTTGTAGCTGACATCTGCCTCCAGCAGCGCAAGGCGCACCTCACGCAGGCCTGCCTTGACATCGGACTCCGTCAGACGGCCCTTGCCCCGCAGGCGCTTAAAAGTTTCATTTAATTTTTCGCTCAGTCCCTCAAAGGCCATGGTCTTTACTCCTTCAATGCGGCGGCGCCGGCAAGGATCTCCTCTGTCAGGCGCTCCAGCTCCGGATTCTCATACTGCCGGTAGTTGATCTGCCGGATCTGGGCGGCGGCGGACTCAATGGCCTCCACCTTGCCCCGCAGGCGCATAAAGCGCTTGAGAAGACCCGTCTTGTCCTCCAGCTCGTTCATCGCGGTCTCAGCCCGGACAATGGCATCCCGCACGCCCTGGCGGCTGATGTCGTAATTCTCCGCGATTTCCGCCAGGCTCAGGTCCTCGTTATAATACAGGTCAAAGAACTCCCGCTGCCGCGGGGTCAGGATCTCGCCGTAAAAATCGAGCAGCATGGTCATGCGGTAGGTCTGGTTTTTCACGGTCCGGCCTCCTTCTGTAAAGTATATATGCTTTACAACATTGCTTATCATACCCTATTTTCTGCAAAAAGTCAAGGGGAATTTTGGCCCCGGAACGGAATGTTGATTTACAATTTCATTGCAAAGGTTTTTCAAACCTTAAAATTAACGAAATGAGGTATTTCAACATGAAAATTAAAGTCTGCGGCAAGGCTCACCTGGAGGGTGTTGCGAAGAAAACCGGGCGGCCCTACAACTTCAATCAGATTCACTATCTCGGCAAGGCCCGTGGTGTCATTGGTGAGGCTGCTCTGACCCTGGCTCTGGATCCCGACACTTACCCCCTCGACCTTATTGAGGTCGGCAAGGAGTACAATGTGGACTTCGATAACCGCGGCTACGTCTTCGACTTCTCCCCGGCGAAGTGATGGACAAGCCAGCTTTCCCATTCCCATTTCCGCGTGTTCCTCCATAGCCATAGGGCGGCGCAGCCGCCCTATGGGGCAGGGGGTCAGTATTACCCCCCTGCAACTTTTGAGAATTTGAGATTCTTTGACAAAAATTGTCAAACTTGGAGGTTTTTCTATGCCACGCTCCCGGAAATGGCTTATCACCATCAACAACCCCGTTGTGCATGATTTTGACCACGCCCGTATCAAGGCTTCTGTGCTCGATCTGCCCTCTGTTGTTTACTGGTGCATGTGTGACGAACAAGGTGACGAATGTGAAACACTTCACACCCATGTATACCTCGTAAGCGAAAACCAACTGACACACACGCAAATTGACGCTCGTTTTCCCTCTTTCCACCGTGACATTGCCCGCGGTAAATCCTCGGAAAACCGCGCCTACGTCCTCAAGGACGGTCCGAAGTTCAACAAGCAGCCGGACGGCTCTTACTCCTACAAGGACACCGGCGGCCACCTCCATGAAGGTATCAATTTTTCTGATACCTTTGAAGAAGGCGGCGAGATGCCCATGGAGCAGCAAGGCAAATCCCGTGACGCTGACAAAATCGTTGAGCTGATAAAAGCCGGTGCCACCAATGAGGACATAGTGGACGCTGTGGCAAGCGCCTACCGTGACTTGGAAAAGGTGGAGCGTGTCCGCTCTATGTACCGTGACGCACAGTTTAAGGATTCTTGGCGTGACTTGGAAGTCACTTACATATTCGGCAAGACAGGCGGCGGCAAGACCCGCTCTGTCATGGACAAGTACGGCTATGCCAACTGCTACCGCGTCACCGACTACAAGCACCCCTTTGATACCTATGACGGTCAAGATGTCATCATCTTTGAGGAATTCCGCTCCGGCCTGAAGCACGGCGATATGCTGAACTATCTTGACGGCTATCCGCTGCTGCTCCCATGCCGCTATTTCAACCGTCAAGCCTGTTTCACTAAGGTTTTCATCATCACTAACATTCCCCCGGAACAGCAATACATGAATATTGATCGGGAGACTCGTGATGCTTTCTTCCGCCGTATCCACATCGTCCGTGAGTTTCAGCCCTCCGGACGCATTACCGACTATCCCGGCGTTGATGCCTACCTTCACAGGCACGACTGGGCGGATGCAGCCGCCCGTGAGCCGGTACAGACAATGCTTGATTTAACCGCCCGATAAAGGGCGGATAAATCAAGCAACACCATTGAATCTACACTTTCAAAAAGAGGTCGGCCATGTCTTTCAATCCCTTTGACAAATTCAAATACTGCGTGATTGCTGGCTTTGCCTATGCTCTTGGCCGCTTCCTTTTCCAGACAATTAAGGGCTTTTTCTAATCCTGCGGGATGGTGTAACGGTAACATACCGGAATCGTGATCCGGTGCTGTAGGTTCGACTCCTACTCCTGCATCCAATGAGGTGATTCTATGTTTTTCAAACTGATGCTTTACTTCCTGTATTTCCTGCTGATTGGCGCTGCTGTGTTTGCGCTTCTTGCCCTTATGGCATTCCTGATCTCCTGCGCCCTGGAGCATGTTAAGCCCTCCTATGCGCTGAAACTACTTTTCGGAAAGGCTGATTGACTATGATTAAATTTCTCATCTACGCCGCTATTGTGCTGGTGTTCCTGTTCGTGCTCACCCTCATCGGCTCGGCCATGCTCTGGGTGATTCTCAAGCTCCTGCGTTCCCTGTTCCCCTATAAATTTCAGCCCGGTGCAAAGCGCAAAAAGGACGAAGCGTAAGCCCCGTCCCTGTGTATTCCCGTTTGCGTCCATGCGGTGTTTTTACCGTGGGTAAAATCAGTGTTTTCGTTTTTTGATTTTTGCAATTCCCACAATGATAGCCCCTGCTGTTGTTATCAATCCTGCTATATCGAATATGGGGTGATTCAGTTCCCGTAATTGTCGGAACATTTCCATAAACATTTTGGGGATAAGAATTAACTGTGATAGGAGCTCTTTCATGTCTGCTTTCCTTTCTGCCGTTTTTGGCTCGGTTGTTTTTGCTCTGCTGGTGTTTATTGCTTCGCTGGCTTGGCACTTCGCCGCATGGCTTGTTCACCGTCTTTGAAACTACACTTTCAAAAGCCCTCTAAATGAGACATATCCCCGGGCATAAAGCCCGGGGACGTATGGTTACTTTTTACGCCTCTTTATTTTGCCGACTATTAGGACAACTGCAACAATTATTGCAAGAATAATTATTGAAATTATGGTCGGCGGCTCTTCCGCGCTGGGGTATTTGTTTATGTTATACAAGCCCATTTCATTACTCCTTTTTCGTTTTTTCTATTCTATCATTTGAAAGGTGTGTATGCAATATGAAAAAAATTGTAATAGCATTTTCGCTTATTGTTACACTCTTTTTGGTTTCCGTAGTGCCTGCTCATGCTGCATCAAAAGCAGAAATTTTATGGGGTATTCTTAAATTTGCGGCGAAACCTGAAATTGTAGGCTCGGGAGAAGACCAGGCAGTTTATGTTGATTCTCTGTGGAAAGCAAAATCAAATTTTTCCCCCACTCGCATTGCTTATATGTCGTATGATTCGTTGTCCAGCGCATGTTTTGACTTGAATGGTAATGGTTTCCCTTGCCGTATTGCTTATGGAGCTTTTGGTGATGTAGCTGGTTATTATATTCTTGGCACTGGTAAAGCCTATTTAAGTGATGGATTTAACGTGAATATTTCGAATCGGTGTCTTACGGATGGTTCTGGTATGCTCTTTTTGGCTCGGTTTGATACAGATTCGCTTTTGCAGGGTATTTCTGGGAGTGTAAACCATATTTTAACCAGCGTTAACTCCATCTCCACCAACATAACCCAGCTCATGGCCAGCAATGGTTATCTGGCCAGCATCAACAATAAGCTTGCCTCGCTCACCAGCATCGGCACGAAGCTGGACACCATTTCCGACCTGCTCAACGCGAATACATACTGCTGCGGCTATATCACCAATTCCAGCGGCGCGGAATTTCCCACCCAGTCTATTTCTTTCTCCATTGCCGAGCAGATCGTTGCCCGGCTCAATTCCGAAATGCAGGGCAAAAACCTTACCGTCCTCAAGCGAGACGGCAGCGGAACGACTACGTCCACCTTCCGCCGTGCTTATGTGACCTCCAGCAGCATGATTTGCCTGGTAATGTCCGGCGGCACCTATTACCTCTGTGACTCCACCAACACCATCTTTAAGGCCGGTTCAGATCGTCTCTCTAACATTTACTCTAAGGTCAATTCTATGGCCACCACCCTGACCGACATTGCCGGATATATCGATACCGTAGAGAGCAAGCTTTCCACCCTGGCCACGAAGCTGGACACGCTGCACACAGATAATTCCACCATCGTTGGTGGTATCGATACATTGTCGGCTAAGATTTCCGGCGTTATTTCAAAGCTGGACACGCTGCACACGGACGCTGCCTCCGTCATCAGCGCCATTAAGGCCTTGCCTGATTACTCTGACAAGCTGGATACCATTACAGAGCTGCTTACCACCAATACCTATACCTGCGGCTATCTTACGGACGCCGGAGGCACGGCCTATGGGACTATCCCCATTTCTTATGATTCGGCAGAGGCCATAGTTGCCCGGCTCAATACTCAGCTGCCCGGCAAACAAATTACATATCTGCCCCGGGAAGGCGCTCCCTATGCTTCGGACTTTGATTACTGCGCTTTGGACTCGTCCCTGTATATCCGTGTCTATTCCGGGCAGTACAGCTATTATCTCTGTGATTCCGGCAACAGGCTTTACAAAGCATCTGCCGACCGTGTGTCCGTCATTGATGCCCGGCTTGTTGGGATCAATAACATTTTGTCATCTCTCGGTCAGAAGCTGGATAAGCTGCCCACGTCCTATCCGCTGCCTGATCTTACCACCATTGAATCTGCGGCTTTGGGCCTGGAGAATACGGTGGGGTTGACATATGAGATCATGTCTGATTTAAAAGCGCGTCTTGATGGTTTGGAGGTTATCGTTGTTGGTGGTGAACCTACCGATCTCACCACCATTGAATCTACACTTTCAAACCTGGATTCCAACATTTCCCAGCTCCACACGGATAACATCGGTCTTGTGGGTGTCATTAATACCATGAACAACACTCTTGGCGACCTCAACGTTAAGCTTGGCGACCTGAAAACCAGTCTTGGCGGGCTGGAGGTGAATATCACCGGTGGTTCTTCCGGCTCTGCTGACCTGACCAAAGTTGAAAGTGCACTTTCAACCATCATCGACAAGATGGACAATCTCCCCGCCAGCGTGGATAACATCGTTGTGAACATTACTCAGGATAACGATGCTTACAATGTCTTTTATGTAGAAGACGAAAACGGGGATAAGAAGTCTGTGACCTCCGTTGCTGGTGATTCCCTGTCCGCTTCCGGCAAGCTGCTCCAGTTCCTCTATAAGCTGGTCATTGGCAGCGCCCTGGACAACGTAGACGATTCCATTGGCGGTCTGGGCGGCTTCTTCTTTGACGATGCGCCCAGCGGTCTTGGTGAGGGGGTGACAGTGTGGGATTGATAGCAAACCTTGCTTTGGTGTTTACCGATCTTGGCGACTTCTTCCAATTCTGCCGCGATTTCTTCGGCGCTCTACCCTTTGCCATTAAGCTGCTGATTTACTTTGTATTCGGCTCTATCATTCTCTTTGGTATTTTCAAACTTGTGATAAAGGTGGGTAGCTAAATATGATAGGCTTTATCCGTACCGCTTTCCAGTGGCTTCCAACGCCGTTGTATCTTCTCGTCTCCGCTGTCATTACGTTCTTTGCTATCTTCGTTGCTGTGGCCCTTATTAAGGCCCTTTGGCAGCTGATTCAGTTTGTTGTAAACGTCCTCGGCGGTGTGCTGGGAAAGGTGGTGTCTCTCTTTGTTTGATTCTGATGTTATCCAGTGTATCAAAACGTTTCTCGGCTCTGCCTGGCGTTTTTTTACTAAAACCGATGTGCCCGGCTTGGGCTTCTCCTTCGCCGCTCTCTTTATCGGCCTGGCTCTGATTCCTATTTCTCTCTCGTTCCTCTCCCTTATCTTCGGTTTCCCCGTGGGCACTGTGGATAATGCGGAGGAACTGGCTTCCCGTGGCAGTCGGCGGCTTCGGCTGCCCCCTGCTCGCAAAGATGATACGAGGTGATTCTATGCGTGACCTGATTATTTCCATCTTCGGCACCTACACCCCCGTTACCGATGCAGCCGGTACAGCGCTGCAAGGTATGGCCGGTGTAGATTGGCCGTATCTCGCCGGTGTGGCTTTGTTTGCTCTGGTGCTCTATAGCTTCTTCCGGCTTCTCGGGGTGGTGTTCAAGCGATGAATGAAATGATTGCTTTCTGTACGGCTATTCTCAATGCCATTTGTGACTTCCTCATTACCCCGCCTGTTTTCTATCTCTTTAGTTTGGTCTGCTTCGCCGCTGTCGTTGGCATCGTGCGCAGCTTACTCAAAAATCTACATTGAAAGGAGCGTTGTTCACGGAAACTCCCGCTGTGACTGTGGCTACTCTGCTGACCTCTGTCGGCTCTGTATTCACCAAAGCTATCAGTTGGGTCGGTGAGGTGGCTTCCACCATTGCCGGCCAGCCCATCCTGCTTCTGGCCTGTGTGGCTATCCCCCTGTGCGGTCTGGGTGTGGGTATGTTCAAGCGTCTGCTGTCTGCCCGCGCCTGATCCCTTGTCTCTCTAAATTTCTGCTGAAAGGAGTAAAATAACATGGATGCTCTGCTTACCGCTGTCGGTTCTGTGTTTACCTCTGCCATTAGCTGGGTAGGTACGACCGCCTCCACCATTGCAGCCCAGCCCATCCTGCTGCTGTCCTGCGTGGCTATTCCCCTGTGTGGCCTTGGTGTGGGTATGTTTAAGCGCCTGCTGTCTGCCCGTGCTTAAAAAAAGGGGGTGTGCGTGCGCTCGCCGCACACCCCCTTTATTCTTTTTGAATCTACACTTTCAAAAATGAGGTTACGCTATGAAATCGAAACCTGTTGCCCTCTCCCTGTATTTCGGTATCCCCGGTGCTGGTAAATCCACCTTTGCCGCATACCTCGCCAAAAAGGACATGAAAAAAGGTCGTAAGGTTTGGTCTAACTTCGGCATTACCGGTGCTTACAAATGCGAAAAATCCGACTTCGGAAAATACATGATATCCAATGGTCGATTGATTATTGATGAAGCCGGTTTGGAATATGACAACCGCAAAATGGCTATGACTGCCGATGAAATCTACTTCTTCAAGTACCATCGTCATTACCAACTGGACGTTGACTTTTTCTCCCAGGGTTTGGACGTTGATATAAAGATTCGTAAACTCGCCCGTCATATCTACCTGATCAAACCCTCTCTTCTTCCGTTCTTCATCAAGAGAAAAGAAATCGGTCGTAGAGTTGGTATCAATGATATGACCAAAGAAATCTGTGATGAATACTTTTTCGTTCCGTTCCTTACTGGTGGTACAAAACTGATATTCTGTCCTCCCCTCTGGAAGCTCTTTAATACCCTGGCCCGGAAACCCCTTCCGGAAAAGGAATGGCAAGTATGGTGAAGCCCCCGCCCCACGGCTGGGGCTTTTCTCTTGCCCATAGGAAAGCGGGGGATATACGAATATACCCCCCGCCCTGATATACGCTGTTTTTACCCCCGGTAAAAAGTTATCCTACGATTTCGTAGCCATTGCGAATAAGCCATGCTCTTGCCTGGTGTTCCTGGGCAAAAGTCCGGCTCTTGCGCTTTTGCCTGTCACGTCCGGTGATGGCCTGGCCGCTGGCCGCTTGTATCTGATACCGGATTTTATCGTGCTTGACAACGCAGTTGTAATAAACTGCCTGTCCCTGGTTGTTGATTGCTTTCATTCGTCATTCTCCAGTTCTCCCCGTCCAGCCGATAGGGCAGCTTTTGAACCTACACTTTCAATTTTCGTCTTTTTTCATCCACACCTTAACGGTGATACTCTGTAAATTCGGGTGCGTAAACCTGTACGCCTCTATCCATTTCGCTATGTCTTTCAGCGGCATTGTCATATAGTGCTGGGTCTTGTTATCGGCTCCCGGAAAGTAACACCGGAAACTTACATTGTAGTCTTTCGTCTGTCTCATTCTGCCACCACCATTTTCTCCATGCAGTCCCCGCAGATAAGATTGACTGCCTTGGTGGCTCTCACGCTGTTCTTGCAGCACGGGCACTGGTATTTTCTTGTGCTGCTGGGCCGTTTGCCGCCCTCTGGCTGCATGGCCGCCCCGCTGCTGCTCTGTGTTCCCCCGGCTGGTATGCTGATTCTCTGATACCCGCCCCGGCTGATTTTGATTTCAGACCATCCTTTTTCCAATGCCATTTCCGTTAGTTTGTCGTTGTCGTGTCCCTGGGTGTTCCACCCATATTGCCCGGCCTTATAGCACACAAGGCCTTTTTCCTCTGCCAGCGCCTTAAATTTCCCGTTGTGGTACTTCCCGCCCCGGCTTACCTCCTGTATGCCGTTCTCCCGGCAGTAAAGGTGTACCATCTCATGTATGAGCGTGTCCAGTACTTCTTCAATTTCCATAGATAGCATTTCGGCGGCTATGTTCATTTCGTATTGTTGACTGTCCTTGTTTTTCCAAACCTTGGATGTGGTACAATGGCCGTATGTCCCTGGCTTGCTCTGTACGGTTATAATTGGCACTGGCAGCGCCCCGCCGAATAGGTCGGCGTTTAGGGTATTGTAAATCTTTTCCAGCTGGCCGACTGCTCTACTCATTTTCGTTGTCTCTTTCATGGTCTGTTCTCCTTTCGTCTTTGCCCCGCAGCGCGGGAAACTTTGTCTTTAGATTTGACCCCTGAGCCCCTATGTCGGATTTGATTTTTTACCTCCTTTGCTATAATTTTTAGGGTGATGGGCGTAAACCGGAGGGAAAAATCTTCCCCCGCGATTTTTGCCTTTGAGTTTTCGCCCGTCGCCCGTTAAGAAAATTCAGCAAAGGAGACCAGTAAAAAATCATATTCCGACATTGGTCGTTAGACCAATACCCAGGGTGAAACCGTATATTAAGTTTTTGCCGTCCCCCGCAAGGCAAAAAGTTAATATGCGAAAGTTCACCCACACCCAGCGCAGCAGCGCTGTGCCTGTTCCCGTCCCCGCCGCAGCGGACAGCAGGTACTTGCACCATGCGGGAAAATGTGGTACTATGGTAAAAACAAACGCCAAGGCAGAAATGCCCCGGCGTTTGCTGCATTTTATGGACTTTTGAACCTACACTTTCAAAGGAGAACAGCCATGAGGAAATACCGCCGCTTAGACTGGAATGACCGTCTTCTGATTGAGAAGCTGTACAACAAAAATCATACCTGTTCCCATATTGCTCAAGCCCTCGGTTTCTCTCCCTCCTCCATCTATCGGGAGGTCAAGCGTGGTCTATACCCACACCTCGGCGCAGAAACCACCCGGCGACCATTTCGCTATTCTGCGCAGATCGCTCAGGATTACGCCGACTACCACGCTACCTCAAAGGGCACACAAATAAAGCTGGGCAACAACTACGGTTTCGCCGCAGATGTTGCCCAGCAGGTCAAGCATGGAATCTCCATCGACATTATTGTAAACCAAAAGAAAAGAGCCAGGGAATGGACAGTCAGCACCTCCACTCTGTATCGTTACATAGACCGGGGCTATATCCCCGGCATAACAAATAAGCACCTCCCGGAAAAGCCCCGCCGTAAGCACCGCAAGCCCGGCAAGGTTAGGGCCAGCAGAGCGCCCAAGGGCCTACCCATAGACCGCCGCCCAGCTCATGTAAACCACCGCTTGTCCTTTGGCCATTGGGAAATGGACAGTGTTATAGGCACCGCAGAAGGCAAGCGGCAATCCCTCCTTGTTCTCACCGAACGCCTGACACGCTTTGAGATCATTATAAGGGCTGGCAGCAAGACCGCAGCGGCCACCACCAAGGCCCTGGATAGAATCATGCCCAAGTTTCCACACGGCACATTCCAAACCATCACTGTGGATAACGGCAGCGAGTTCCAGGACTGTCACGGCATGGAGCATGATAAGCAAGGCAATAAGCGTTTAACTGTCTATTACTGTCACCCCTATTCTTCCTGTGAGCGTGGCAGCAATGAGCGCAACAATCGTATCATCCGCCGCTACTTCCCGAAAGGTAAGAGCATGGCAAAGGTCACGCAAAAGGATTGTGATAAAGTCGCTGCCCTCATTAACGCGATGCCCCGTAAAATCCTTAATTATGAGACTGCCGCCGACCTGTTTAATCGATATATCGCTAATCTTGCCGAAAATCAGCCCTAAATTTTTTCAATTTTTTTTCGCAATGGACTTGACAATCTTCAGGCCCCGGAACGGAAAATTCCGAAAGCTTCCTTTCATAAAAACGCACCTCACAGGGCTTCAAAATGGTAGCGGGGCTTGCCAAGGCTCTTTTTGCCGTACTCGATGGCCTCTGTCGGGCAGTAGCAGATGCAGGCCATGCAGTGTGTGCACCGGTCGCCCCAGACGGGCCGGCCGGCCTGCAGCCGAATATTCCCCGTGGGGCAGTGCTCCGCGCATAGGCCGCAGCCCACGCAGGCATCGCCGGCGACAAATGCCTTCGCCTTGACAAAGCAGGTATAGAAAATCGGGTTCACAGGTCCGCTCATGAAACGTCCGTAGAGGCTGCAGCGTGGCGGGGGAAAGGAGAAGCCCGCCCGGATGGCGGCGGTGGCCCGGTCTATGTCCCGCTGGGCCTGGGCTACGATCTCCCGTGCCTCATCCGCCTGGGGCACACGGAACATGGCGATGTAGTTCTCCGGCATGACAATCTGGGCCGTGCCCATATAGGCAAGCCCCAGCTCCCGGCTGAGAGCGCGGTTATACCGGTCAGCATTTCCGATCTCGCTGCCGCAGGTCATGAGGAACCAGACCTGCTCCGCGCCTGGCAAATCCGTATGCAGCAGCCAGTCCCGCACAATGCGGGGAATGCGCCAGGCATAGGTGGGCGTGACGATCACAAGCCGCCGTCCGGACTCCACCGGGGAGGTGTCCCCCGCCCGGATGCGCTCATTCAGATCCAGTACGGTCTCCCCCAGCGCCTCGGCTGCGCGGCGGGCCACATACCGGCTGTTGCCGGTGCCGGAAAAGCAGAATATCATATCAAAACCCCCTGGCAGTGGTCAATTTCGTGCTGGATAATCTCCGCTGTGAAGCCGGAAAAGGTCCTCAGCCGGGTCTGGAGCTTCTCATTCTGCCACTGCACCTTGATGGTACGGTAGCGTCTGGTTTTCCGGACGCCGGAAAGGGACAGGCAGCCCTCCTGGGCCTCGTATGCGCCGGACTGCCGGACGATGACCGGGTTGAACATAACCATGTACTCGCCGTCACTCTCGAAGGCGATGATGCGCTTGTTCACACCGATCATATTCGCCGCCATGCCCACACAGCCGTCCTTGTGGGCAAGCGGGGTGTCCAGCAGATCCTGCGCCACAGCCAGGTCATCTGCCCCGGCAGGCTCGGCCGCCTGGGCAAGGAACACTTCGTCCTTGCAAATCTCACAGATCATAGGTATCCTCCTTGGTTTTCTGTTGTCTGTATTCTACCAGTCCCGCCAGAGGTGCGCAAGGGGAAATCACCCCATGCGGCAGAATAAAAAGCTTGCCTGCACCGGCGGGTTTCGAAAGGCGAAGCACATGGGATGGAAACCAGAAACCGGGGCAAACTATTTTCCTTGATAGTGACTATCTTTTATACGGGTACTTGTGTTTTTTATAATGTATGCTATTATGACGGTGGGATGACGGAGCAAGGTCAATCCAATTTGCAAATGGAGGTCTTTAGCATGAAAAAAGAACTGGGTGTGAATCCCTATCTGTTCCCGATGCCTGTGCTGATGATCGCCACCTACGGCGAAGACGACACGGTGGATGTGATGAACATGGCCTGGGGCGGCATCTGCGCGGAGAATATGGTTTCTCTCAACATCAGCGCAGGCCACAAAACGTCGGAAAACATCAAAAAGCGCGGGGCATTCACCCTGAGCATTGCAGACATCCCCCACATGGAAGCCGCCGACTTCTTCGGCATCGCCAGCGGCAACAAGATGCCGGACAAATTCCGGCGCAGCGGTCTGACCGCCGTGAAAAGTGAAAAGGTGGATGCCCCCATTGTGGAGGAATTCCCGCTGACGCTGGAGTGCAGGGTCGTTGAGGACAAGATGGAGGTGTATGGCCACCATGTCATCGGCGAGATCGTCGGCGTGCTGGCGGACGAGTCCGTGCTGGATGAAAACGGCAAAGTGGACGCCGCCAAGCTGAATGCCTTTGCCTTCGATCCGTATCGCAACGGTTATTATGCCATCGGCGAGAAGGTGGGCCAGGCATGGCACGCCGGTGCACCGCTGATGAAGGACTAACGAGCAATATATAAAAATATCCCGCCGCATCAGCGGCGGGATATTCTTATGAGATTGCCAAATGGGAATCAGCCCTTCAGGCTCTCCTCCACCGCCACGGCAACAGCCACGGTGGCGCCCACCATGGGGTTATTGCCCATGCCCAAAAAGCCCATCATCTCCACATGGGCGGGCACGGAGCTGGAGCCGGCAAACTGGGCGTCAGAATGCATACGGCCCATGGTGTCGGTCATGCCGTAGGAAGCAGGGCCGGCAGCCATGTTGTCCGGGTGCAGGGTACGGCCCGTACCGCCGCCGGAGGCCACGGAGAAATACTTCTTGCCCTGCTCGATGCACTCCTTCTTATAGGTGCCGGCCACCGGATGCTGGAAGCGGGTGGGGTTGGTGGAGTTGCCGGTGATGGACACATCCACGCCCTCATGGTGCATGATGGCCACGCCCTCGCGGACGTCATCCGCGCCGTAGCAGCGGACATCGGCGCGCTCCGTCTCGGAGTAGCGGATCTCCCGGACGATCTTCAGCTCGCTGGTATAATAATCGAACTGGGTCTGCACATAGGTGAAGCCGTTGATGCGGCTGATGATCTGGGCGGCATCCTTGCCCAGGCCGTTGAGGATCACGCGCAGGGGCTCCTTGCGGGCCTTGTTGGCGTTCTTCACGATGCCGATGGCACCCTCGGCGGCGGCAAAGGACTCGTGGCCCGCCAGGAAGGCGAAGCACTTGCTCTCCTCGCTGAGGAGCATAGCGCCCAGGTTGCCGTGGCCCAGGCCCACCTTGCGGTCCTCAGCCACAGAGCCGTCGATGCAGAAGGACTGCAGGCCCACGCCGATCATCTTGGCAGCCTCGGCAGCGGTCTTGACCCCAGCCTTCAGGGCGATGGCCGCGCCCACGGTGTAGGCCCAGCAGGCGTTTTCAAAGCAGATGGGCTGGATGCCCTTCACGATCTCGTAGGGATCAAAACCCTTGGCCCGGCAGATGTCCCGGCACTCCTCCACGGAGCCGATGCCGTACTGAGCGAGGACGCCGTTGATCTTGTCGATTCTTCTCTCGTAGCTTTCAAACAGTGCCATAATTTCGTCCTCCTCCTTATTCCTGTCTGGGATCGACATACTTGGCGGCGCTATCGAACTGGCCATAGTGGCCCTTGGCCTTTTCCAGAGCGGTGCCCGCGTCGTCGCCCTTCTTGATGAAGTCCATCATCTTGCCCAGGCTGATGAACTCGTAGCCCACGATCTCGTCGTCCTTATTCAGGGCCACACGGGTCACATAGCCCTCGGCCATTTCCAGATAGCGGGGGCCCTTTTCCTTGGTGGCGAACATGGTGCCCACCTGGCTGCGCAGGCCCTTGCCCAGATCCTCCAGGGAAGCGCCCACTGCCAGGCCGCCCTCGGAGAAAGCGGATTGGGTGCGGCCATACACGATCTGCAAAAACAGCTCGCGCATGGCGGTATTGATAGCGTCACAGACCAGGTCGGTGTTCAGTGCCTCCAGAATGGTCTTGCCAATGAGAATTTCGGATGCCATAGCCGCGGAATGAGTCATGCCGGAGCAGCCGATGGTCTCCACCAGAGCCTCCTCGATGACGCCGTTTTTCACGTTCAACGTCAGCTTGCAGGCGCCCTGCTGGGGGGCGCACCAGCCGATACCGTGGGTGAAGCCGGAGATGTCGCCGATTTCCTTGGCCTGGATCCACTTGCCCTCCTCGGGAATGGGGGCGGGCCCGTGATAAGCGCCCTTAGCGATGGGGCACATATGCTGCACTTCGCTGGTATAGATCATAGTTGCCAATTCCTTTCTATGTGATTTATTTTGCTGCGTTCGTTCACTCTCGATTATAACAAATGTTTTCCGTCTCTGCAAGGAAACATACGCGCTACAGCCAAGCTCTTATTTTGCCACAAACCCGATCTTGCGGTGCACCTTGCTCAGAGTCTTCTGGGCCAGGTAGGAAGCGTGCTCCGCTCCCTCCTTGTAAACGCTCTCCAGATACGCCTTGTCCTTCATAATGCGCTCGCTCTCCTCCCGCAGGGGCCGCAGCAGCTCCACCACGGCCTCACCCACAGCGGGCTTGAAGACACCGTAGCCCTGGCCGGCAAACTCCGCCTCCGCCTCGGTCATGGTCTTGCCGGTGGCGGCGCAGTAGATGGTCAGCAGGTTGGAGATACCGGCCTTATTCTCCTTGTCAAACTTCACCGCTGTCTCGCAGTCGGTGACGGCGCGCTTGAACTTGCGCATGATGTCCTCGGGCTTGTCCATGAGGAACACACATCCGTCGGGGTCGGACTTGCTCATCTTGTTCTCGGGGTTTGCAAGACTCATGACCCGGGCGCCCATCTTGGGGATGAATGCCTCCGGCAGGGTAAAGGTATCGCTGTACAGGCCGTTGAACCGCTGGGCGATGTCCCTTGTCAGCTCCACATGCTGGCGCTGATCCTCCCCCACCGGCACCAGATCCGCCTGGTACAGCAGAATGTCCGCCGCCATCAAAACGGGGTAGGTGAAAAGGCCCGCGGTGATGTTGTCCGCATGCTGCTTGGCCTTGGCCTTGAACTGGGTCATGCGGCTCAGCTCGCCGAACTGGGTGTAGCAGCCCAGGATCCAGCTCAGCTCCGCGTGCTGGGGCACATGGCTCTGGATGAACATGATGTTCTTCTTGGGATCCAGGCCGCAGGCGATGTACTGGGCCAGCTGGTTCACGCTGCGGCGGCGCAGGGTGGCCGGATCCTGCCGCACGGTGATGGCGTGCATATCCACGATGCAGTACAGGCAGTCATATTCCTCCTGCAGGTCCGCCCAGTTGCGGATGGCTCCCATGTAGGAGCCCAGGGTCAGCTCGCCGCTGGGCTGGATGCCGCTGAATATCCGTTTTTTCTTTTCCACAGTGGTTTCCATATGGTTATTCTCCTTCCGAAAGAGGGGCATATCTGAAATTTTGCCCCAATTTCATGCTAATCAATGTCATGTTATCACTAATCCCACAAAATTGCAACCGGATGGCGTGTTTATTCTTGACTTTTTCGGAAGTTAAAATATAATGGTATGGTATATTTTTAGTATGGAATAGTATTTGCTTTTTGATTTTTACTGGGGAGGTTTAATGCTATGACACTGGATCACAGCTATTTCGAGCAGATGGAGGAAAAGATCCCCCACGGCAAGGTGCGCACCCGGTTTGCCCCCTCGCCCACGGGCTACATGCATGTGGGCAATCTGCGCACGGCCTTGTATACCTGGCTCATCGCCCGCTCCCATGGCGGCACGTTTATCCTGCGCATCGAGGACACCGACCAGAACCGTCAGGTGGAAGGTGCGGTGGATGTAATCTACCGTACCATGGCCGAGTGCGGCCTCACCCACGACGAGGGCCCCGATGTGGGCGGTCCTGTGGCCCCCTATATCCAGTCCCAGCGCCGGGACACCTATGGAAAATATGCAAGGCTGCTGGCGGAAAAGGGCGCAGCCTACTACTGCTTCTGCGAGAAAACCGAGTCCGAGGAGGACAGCGGCGACTTCTCCCGCGCCGCCGATCCCTGCCGGGATCTGCCGCTGGAGGAGGCACTGCGCCGGGTGGAGGCAGGCGAGCCCTATGTCATCCGCCAGAAGATCCCCGCGGAGGGTACCACCACCTTCCACGACGCCATTTTCGGCGATATCACCGTGGAAAACAGCACCCTGGACGATCAGGTGCTCCTGAAGCGGGACGGCCTGCCCACCTACAACTTCGCCAACGTCATCGACGACCATCTTATGGGCATCACCCATGTGGTGCGGGGCAGCGAATATCTCTCCTCCGCTCCCAAATACGACCTGCTGTACCGGGCCTTCGGCTGGGAAATTCCCACCTATGTCCACTGCTCTCCCGTGATGCGGGACGCCCAGAACAAAATGTCTAAGCGTCACGGCGATCCCTCCTACGAGGATCTGAAGGCGGAGGGCTACCTCACGGAGGCCATCCTCAACTATGTGGCCTTGCTGGGCTGGAGCCCCAAGGGTGAGCTGGCCGAGCAGGAGATTTTCACCCTGCCGGAGCTGGTGAAGGCATTCGACATCACCGGTATCTCCAAGTCCCCGGCCATCTTCGACCGGGCCAAGCTGGATCACTTCAACGCCGTCTACCTGCGGGCCATGGCTTCGGAGGCCTTTGCCCAGGTGGCCGAGCCCTATATCCGCCGGACGGTGAAAGGCGATTTCGACATCGCCGCCATCGCGGGGCTGCTCCAGGCCCGGTGCGAGCGCCTGGCGGACATTCCCGAGAAGGTGGACTTCTTCGACGCCTGCCCGGAGTACAGTGTGGAGTTTTTCACCAACAAAAAGGCCAAGACCGATCCCGCAGTCTGCAAAGCCATGCTGGAGGCGGCCATCCCCATGCTGGAGGCCCTCCCAACCTGGACGGTGGAGAGCGTCCACGACGGTCTCATCGCCCTGGCGGAGCAGCTGGAGGTGAAGAACGCCAAGCTCATGTGGCCCGTGCGCATCGCCGCCGCAGGCAAGCTGGTCACCCCCGGCGGCGCGGTGGAGATCTGCGCCATTCTGGGGAAAGACGAGACTCTGCGCCGCCTGCGGGCCGGTCTTGACAAGCTGAACGCGTGGGCACTGTAAAGCAGCTGTACGGCGGCAGCATCGATTTCTTCCGCCGGGGATTCGGCGGCTCGGTGGCCGTGACTGCGCTGACCTTGGCGGGGCTGATCCTTCTGAGCTTCGCCGGGAGCATGCTCTTTCCCCAGCAGGCCGACGGCATCGTGGAGCAATTCGCCCAGATGCTGCTGCAAAAGGGCGTGGCGGACGAGAGCGGGCAGATCGTGTTTTCCGCGTTGCTGATGAACAATCTCATCGCCATGATGACATGTATCGCCTACGGGCTGCTCCCGTTTATCCGTCTGTCGGCCCTGACTCTGGGCGTCAACGGCGCCAGCCTGGGCCTGTTCGCTGGGTACTACATCCACAAGGGGATCCCCCTGTGGAAGTATCTGGCGGGCATCCTGCCCCACGGCGTTTTTGAGCTGACGGCCCTGGTGCTGGCAGTCTCGGCGGGCCTGCACCTGTGCGGAGAGGTGTCCGCCGCCCTGCTGCAAAAGAAAGCGGGGGCTGTCCGGGCTGCCGCCGGTCAGTGCGGGCAGATCATGCTTCTGTGGATCCTGCCGCTGCTTCTGGCGGCCGCCGCTATCGAAACCTATCTTACACCCGTCCTGCTTCAGGCGGTGTTATAAAAAATTGCCGCCAAGGGCGGCGAAAGGAGTTTGCAATGGACGAAAAAATCAAAAACATCCCGGAACTGTTCGGCTGCATGGTCTTTAATGAGGACAAAATGCGACAGCGCCTGTCCGCCGACGCCTACGAAGCTTGGAGGCAGTGCATGGCCCAGGGTACTACCCTGCAGCGTTCCATTGCCGACCAGATCGCCGCGGCCATGAAGGACTGGGCCACGGAGCTGGGCGCCACCCATTACACCCATTGGTTCCAGCCCATGACCGGCGTCACCGCCGAGAAGCACGACAGCTTTATCACCCCCGACGGCAAGGGCTCGGTCATCATGGAGCTGTCCGGCAAGGAGCTGTCCCGGGGCGAGGCGGATGCCTCCTCCTTCCCCTCCGGCGGCCTGCGGGCCACCTTTGAGGCCCGGGGCTACACCGCCTGGGATCCCACCTCCTACGCCTTCGTGAAGGACAAGACTCTGTACATCCCTACGGTGTTCTGCTCCTACAGCGGGCAGGTGCTGGACAAGAAGACGCCCCTGCTGCGCTCCATGAGCCGGCTGGATCAGCAGAGCATGCGGATCCTGCGCCTGTTCGGAAATACAGAGGCCAAGCACGTGATCCCCCAGGTGGGCCCGGAGCAGGAGTACTTTCTCATCGACAAGAGCATGTATCAGAAGCGGGAGGATTTGAAGCTGTGCGGCCGCACCCTGTTTGGCGCGCGGCCTCCCAAGGGCCAGGAGCTGGACGACCACTACTACGGCGCCATCCGGCCCAGAGTCGCCGGATTCATGGCGGATCTGGACCAGGAGCTGTGGAAGCTGGGTGTGTTCGCCAAAACCGAGCACAACGAGGTGGCCCCGGCTCAACACGAGATCGCCCCGGTATATACCGACGCCAACACCGCCACGGATCACAACCAGCTGACCATGGCGCTGCTGAAAAAGGTGGCTGACCGCCACGGTCTGGTGTGCCTGCTCCACGAGAAGCCCTTTGCCGGGGTCAATGGCAGCGGCAAGCATGACAACTGGTCCCTGGCCACCGACACCGGCGAGAACCTCTTAAAGCCCGGCAAGACCCCCAGCCAGAACGCCCAGTTCCTGCTGTTTCTGGCCGCGTTTATCAAGGGTGTGGACGAGTACCAGGACATTCTGCGCTGCTGCGTGTCCTACCCCGGCAACGACCTGCGCCTGGGCGGCAATGAGGCACCCCCGGCGGTGATCTCCATCTTCCTGGGTGACGAGCTCACCGCTGTGCTGGACTCCATCATCCAGGGCACGGAATATGTGGACATGACCAAAAAGAAGCTGGAGATCGGCGTGGACACCCTGCCGGAGATCCCCCAGGATACCACCGACCGCAACCGCACCTCTCCCCTGGCCTTCACGGGCAACAAATTTGAGTTCCGCATGCTGGGCTCCTCCCAGTCCGTGGCCAGCCCCAACACCGTGCTCAACACCATTATGGCCGAGGAGCTGGGCCAGTTCGCCGATATTCTGGAAAAGGCCGAGGACTTCAACGCCGCCCTGCAGGCCCTGCTGCACGACACCTTTAAGGCCCACCAGCGCATCATCTTCAACGGCAACGGCTACGACGACTCCTGGGCGGAGGAGGCCAAGCGCCGGGGGCTGAGCAACCTGCGGGACACCGTGGACAGCATGCCCGCCTATATCGACAAAAAGAACATCGACCTGTTCACCAAGCACGACGTTTTCTCCCAGGTGGAGATGCACGCCCGCTACGGCATCCATCTGGAAAATTACTGCAAGATCACGGCCATCGAGGCCAACACGCTGCTGGCTATGATCCGGCGAAGCATCTTCCCCGCCGTGTCCCGCTACACCGGGGAGCTGGCCAAGGCTGTACAGCGCAAGAAGGCCCTGTATCTGGACTGCGCCGCCGAGACGGATCTGCTGCAGACCCTCTGCACCTGGAACGAGGAGCTGTACAACACCGCCAAGGCCATGACCAAGGCCCTGGCCGAGGCCCCCGACGCCGAGGGCGGCATCGAGTCCGCCCGGTACTACCGGGACGTGGTGTACGCCCTGGAATATAAGGCCAGTCACCTGGTGAACCGGCTGGAGTCCCACACCGCCGCCGAGTTCTGGCCCTATCCCACCTATGCCGACATTCTTTTCAGTGTGTAAAATATGATGAAAACCAATGATATGCCTCCGGCGGGCGGCAGCGCCTCCGGCCAGGGGGCGCTGTGCTGGCGCAGAGCCATTGCCGCTTCTTTTCCCTGCACCGTTCCGGTGCTGACGGGATACCTGGTGCTGAGCTTTGCCTACGGCGTGCTGATGCAGACCAAGGGCTTCGGCGCGCCCTGGGCCCTGCTGATGAGTGCGGTGGCCTTTTGCGGGAGCATGCAGTTCGCAGCCATCACCCTGCTGACCTCCGCCTTCGATCCCCTGGGTGCCTTCGTCATGAGCCTGATGGTCAATGCCCGGCACCTGTTTTACGGGGTGTCCATGCTGGAAAAATACCGGGGTATGGGCGGCGCGAAAGCGGTGCTGATCTATACCCTCAGCGATGAGACCTTCTCCATCGTATCCTCCGTGGAGCCTCCGGAGGGGGTCTCCCCCAAGCATTTCTACCTGTCCGTCTCGCTGCTGGACTATGTGTACTGGGTGGGCGGTACCCTGCTGGGCTCTCTGGCGGGGCAGTTTATCCGGTTCGACACAACGGGGCTGGATTTTGCCCTGACGGGTCTGTTCGTAGTGCTGTTTATCGAGCAGGTCACCGACCCGCAGAAACGGGCCAGCGGCATCATCGGGGTGGCGTGCAGCGTCATCGCGCTGGCGGTGTTCGGCGCTGACCAGCTGGTGATCCCCGCCATGGCCATGGTGCTGGCGGTGCTTCTGATCGGGAGGAAAAAGCTATGACATTGACGACGACCCAGGCCCTGATCATCGCCCTGGCGGTGACAGCGGGCACCATGGTCACGCGGTTTCTCCCCTTCCTCCTGTTTCCCGACAGCCGCCCGGTGCCCAAGATCGTCACCTATCTGGGCCGCACCCTGCCGGCTGCCATGATGGGGCTGCTGGTGGTGTACTGCCTGCGGAATGTGTCCATCGTCGAGGCCCCCCACGGTCTGCCGGAGCTGATCTCCATCGCGGTGTTGGCAGCCCTGCACCTGTGGAAGCGGAACGTCCTGCTGTCCATCGGCGTGGGGACGGCGCTGTACATGGTGCTGCCGAGACCGGGATAGGAGAAGATGATCTCAGCGACCAGAGCGCCGCCGATCATGGTGCCGATGGACAGCGCCAGGCCGGTGACCTGGGGCAGCATGGCGTTGCGGAAAACATAACCGACGATCTTGCGATCCTTGATGCCAAGGAACCGGGCATACTTGACATAGTCGGCATTAAGTTCATAGATAGACATGGAGCGCATACCCACGGCCTGACCGCCGATGGAAACCAGGACAATGCTCCAGAAGGGCAGCTGGTAGTGAGAAATCACAGAGGAAATAAACCTCCAGCTGAAATTGGGAATCATATCAAAACCATAGCCGCCGGAAATGGGAGCCCATTTCAGCTTCACGGCGAAGAGAACAAGAAGAATCACTGCCATACCGAAAGCCGGGACGTTGCCCAAAAACAGGAAGG